>JACPTJ010000423.1 GCA_016192835.1 Betaproteobacteria bacterium | reverse complement strand
GCAGCCGGTCACGCAGAATGGCCGGGGGCGCGGCGGTGATGCCCTGGTCGAACGGGCTTTCCCGGCGCAGGTGGGCGACGTGGGCGGCTCGAATCAGGATCTTCGACGGAACGCATCCCGTGTTGACGCAAGTGCCCCCAATCACGCCGCGCTCGATCAGCGTGACTTCCGCGCCGTTCTCGGCAGCTTTGAGTGCGGCTGCCATGGCTGCGCCGCCACTGCCGACCACCGCGATTCTCAGTTTGCTCATCTCATCTCTCCGTTTTTGGCTTGGGGTTGATCCGGTACAGCACAGCAGGCGGCTTCTGCGTGACGGCGGCGCAGTGCATAAATCGTGATGCCGATAAACACCACGAGTGCGGGAATCAAGACGTAATCCAGCCAGCCGGCCCACGCCGACAGACCCAGGACGCCGAACAGGATCACGAGAATCGGTGTCGCGCAGCACAATGCTGCCACCACCGAACCGGCGATGCCGGTTCTAAGCAGAGTTCGGTTGTTCATGGCTGCTCGTTTCCTTTCAATCGGGGCAATAACGATGTAACCTTACTTCCGTAGTCAAGTACGGAGTCAAGCATTATGTTGAAACCACTTATCAAGAGCGGGATCACAGTCGGGCAACTGGCTCAGACCGCAGCAGTGAACGTTGAAACCATCCGCTATTACCAGCGGATCGGCTTGTTGCCCCTGCCGAATCGTGATTACGGAAGTATCCGGCGTTATTCCGCCGATGACCTGAAGCGCGTACGCTTTATCAAACGTGCTCAGGCGTTGGGGTTCTCCCTCGATGAGGTCGCGCTTTTGCTTGGGCTTTCGGACGGCAAGCACTGCGCAGAGACCGAAGTGCTGGCGCAGAAAAAGCTCACTATGGTCGAGGAGAAACTGGCCGACCTGGCGGCCATTCAGAAAGCGCTGAAGGGCCTGGTTACGAAGTGCGCAAAGGGTAGCCGGGGATGCGGGTGCCCGATTATCGACGCGTTGGCGGCAGACGGGATGTAACTGGGGCACACTGAGTGAACAAGTGCCGCAAGGCAGCCGGATCGCAGGTCCGGCTGCCTTGCCCTTTGGAAACGCTTTACAATCACCGCTCGGAGTTTTCAGAGACTTTTCGCAATGTGGCGCCTCAGCGGCTTCAAGGGCCTATCCTCGAAGATCTACATCGCTTTCCTCGTCACGGCCGCGGTGCCGGTCCTGGTGGCGGGCCTGGTCGGCATCTATTTCTCGCTCGATGCGCTGCGCAAGGAAACGCTGCATCATTTGGAACAAGAGGTAACGAGCCGGGCTGAAGGCATGGCGCGCTTCTTCGACCAGCTTACCAGCGAGTTGCTGTACCTGGCGAGCTCCTCGCTGCTGTCGGACGTAGCGGACAACATGTCGAACGGCTCGCGGCCCTTGCCGCGAGAAACACGCCAACGCCTGGAACGGGACTACGCCGCCTTCGCTCGCGCCTATCCCTATATTTATCAGGTGCGCTTCGTCGATGCAGGAGGACATGAAGTGGTGCGCGTGGACCGGCGTGACGGTCGCCTTCACACCGTTCCGGAAGGGGAACTGCAGGACAAGTCTGATCGCTATTACGTGCACGAGGGCATGGCGCACGAACCGGGTCAGGTTTATGTTTCACCCCTGGACCTGAACATCGAGCACGGGCAAGTGGAGGCGCCCGAGCGGCCGGTGATCCGTTTCGCGACACCGATCGCCGATCGCAAGGGCGTCAAGCGAGGGTTGTTGATCATCAACCTGCATGCCGCCTTCCTGCTGGGACAGATTCAGGAAATGGCGGCGGGCCGCGGTGGTGTGGCCTACCTATTCGACCGTTCGGGTTTCTACCTTTCGCGCTCGTCCGATGCCGCCGAGCCGGAATTCTTCAAGATGCAGTCAGTCGAGGCGCTGACCGCACTCATGTCGCGCCAGTTGCTGACCCGCATCATCAATCGCGAGAAAGGCACCGAACTCCTGGGCGAATCCATCATTGCCCATGCGCCCATCGGTATCGGTCAGACGCTGTCCGAGCGCAGCGACAGCTCGATGGATTGGGCGGTCGCTCTGTCTTTTCCGCGCAAGCGCCTGTTCGAGGCTGTGTTCAATCTTTACTTGCTCTACGGTGTGCTGACGCTGACCTTGATCGGTACGGCGGTCGCGGGTTTCCTGCTGTCGCGCCATCTACTGCGCCCGCTGGAGCAACTGAGCGCCGAGACAGAAGAGATTGCAAGAGGCAATTTCTCGCGTCGCGTCGAGATTCGCGGCGCGGACGAGATTGCCGATCTCGGCACTCGCTTCAATTCAATGGCAACCCGGCTGGAACAGTCCTACCGCGCGCTCGAAGATCGCAAGGGCGAATTGGAGAAGGAAGTACAAATTCGCACCGCCGCCCTCGAACGGGAGCAGCAGGAGCGGCGCGAACTGGACCGGCAAATGTTTCAGGTCGAGAAGATGACGACGATGGGCGAGATCGCCATGGGGCTCGCCCACGAGATCGGCAATCCGCTGGCCGGCATGAAGGCCGTGACGCAGATGCTGCTTGAGGAGGATCTGACCGAGCACCAGCTCGAATATCTGGGGCGTACTCTCAACGAGGTCAATCGCCTGTCGGATTTCCTGCGCACCTTCCACGGATTTGCCGCGCCGCAGGATTTCCATCCAGTCGCTTGCCGTCTCGAACAGGTTCTCGAAGACGTGTTGCTGTGGACACGCAAGGAGGCGAAATCTCGCGGTGTGACAATCGACTTCTCGTTATGCAGCGCCAGCGTGCCCGCGCTGTGGGCGGACCCCAACCGTCTCAAGCAGGTGCTGCTCAATCTCGTCATCAACGCAATTCACGCGATGCCGGAGGGCGGGCGCATCGAGATCGGCATGTGCGCCGGCCTCGGGCATCCCGAAGATCTCGACGGTGACGTGCCGAAGATGCGCTTCTGCGTGCGGGATACCGGCGTGGGCATCCCGC
Organism: Betaproteobacteria bacterium; assembly: GCA_016192835.1. GTDB lineage: Bacteria > Pseudomonadota > Gammaproteobacteria > Burkholderiales > SG8-41 > PALSA-1004. Next base: position 16,963 of record JACPTJ010000423.1, on the reverse strand, counting down.
CCGAGGTGCTGCCCAAGGTGTTCGATCCCTTCTATACAACGCGGGCGGACGGCTCAGGACTCGGTCTCGCTGTGGTGAAAAAGATCGCTCTCCAGCACGGCGCCGACATCCGGGTCGAGTCCAAGCCCGGGCAGGGAACCTGCTTTGAACTGATCTGGCCCATTGCTCCGGGCGAGGATATCGAAAGCCTGCGCCGCCTGTCGGGTGCAGAGGCATGCCGGGAGCTTGCGCAAAATGCCTGAACAGATACTCGTCGTCGAGGACGATACGACCATCCGCCTCACCTTGCGCGATGTGCTTGGGAAACAGGGTCACGGCGTCGACTTGGCGGAAGACGGCGCACGAGGGCTCGCTCTGTATCGCGCCAACAGCTACGGCCTGGTTATGCTGGACCTGCGCCTGCCGGACATGCACGGCCTGGAGGTGCTGCGCGCCATGCGCGAATCCGACCCGGACGCGCTGGTGGTCGTCATGACCGCTTATCCGGAGGTACGCACCGCTGTCGATTGCGTCAAGGCCGGCGCCTACGATTATCTCAACAAACCGTTTGAGCTTGACGACCTCAAGGAAGTCGTGCGCCGTGCATTGGAAACGCGGCGCCTGCGCTTGGAGGTCGAACGCCTGCGCATCGCCGCGCCGCAGGCCGGCCCGATCGAGGGCATGATCGGCGCCAGCCCGGCTTTCCTCGCCATGACCGAAGTGACCCGCCGCATCGCCGCTGCGGCGCGCGTGCCGGTGCTCATCCGCGGCGAATCGGGCACGGGCAAGGAGCGCGTGGCCCAAGCCATCCACAATCTCTCCCCGCGCGCGGCCGGGCCGTGGGTAACGCTCAATTGCTCGGCGCTGGCGGAGGGCCTGGTCGAATCCGAGATGTTCGGCCACGAGAAGGGCGCCTTCACCGACGCCAAGAACGCCAAGCGCGGGCTGCTGGAACTGGCCGACGGCGGCACGCTGTTTCTGGATGAGATCGGCGATCTCGCACTTACGCTGCAGCCGAAACTTCTGCGCGCCATCGAGACACAGAGCTTCCGCCGCGTCGGTGGACAGAAGGAACTGGTCGTCGACGTGCGCTTTGTCGCCGCAACGAACCGCGACCTCGATGCGATGGTGAAGGCCGGCAGTTTTCGCGAAGATCTCTATTACCGCCTCAATGTTGGCAGCATCGACGTGCCGGGGCTGCGCGACCGGCGTCCGGATATCCTGCCGCTGGCGCGGCATTTCCTGGTCGAGGCGGCGCGCATCATGGGAATGCCGCAGCCGGACATCGATGCTTCGGTCAGCGCGCTGCTGGAAAGCTACGGCTGGCCGGGCAACGTGCGCGAGCTGCGCAACGTCATGGAGCGCGCGCTGATCCTCGCCGGCGGCGCGCCCATCCAGCCGATCCACTTGCCCAAGGAAATTTCCGCGGTAAGCGCGCACGGCGCCGTGGCGCCCGAGGACTACGCGCTGCTGTCGATCGACGAGGTGGAAAAGCGCCACATCCGCCGCGTTATGGAAGCCTGCCGCGGCAACAAGACGCAGGCGGCCAAAGTGCTCTGCATTACCCGGCTGACGCTGCGTACCAAGATCGCCGAGTACGGCTGGGACGAGTTCATCGAGAAAACCGATTCGCTACCGTAATAGCCGCGTAGCGGTCGGTAGAATTATGGCCGTACCGGTCGATTTCTGACCACTCGCAACGACCCCGGCTGTTTTGCACCATCTCGCGGAAAGCCGCTCCCCAAGCGGTTTTCCGGCCGACATCCCGTTGGCACGATTGCTGCATTTAGACGCTCGCGCGTACGAGCTGCGTCCGCGCTCGTGGCGCCGTCGCAAAGGAATTATTCTTTGTCCAATACACTCGCACCCTCTGCGGTCCAGGCCCTCAAAGGGGCGTACAAGGGGGTTTTCAAGATATCGGTGATGCTGGTGGCGGCGTATCTGGCCGCCCAATGGCTATCGTCCATACTGCCTGCTGCTGACTACCGTTCGCTGCCGCTGCTCGGCAATCGGACCGCGGTATGGATCATCGCCGAACTGCATCTTATGTTTGCTGCTTTCGTGCTCGGCGTGCCTATCTTCGCCTTCATCACCGAGATCATCGGTGTGGCGACAAAGGAGAAGCGCTACGACGACCTGGCGCGGGAGTTCACCAAGCTGCTGGCGATGGCTTATACACTGACGGCGGTTCTCGGCTGCCTGCTGCTGGTGCTGTTCATCGTCCTCTACCCGAAGTTCACGTCCTATCTCTCCAAGCTGTTCAAGCCGACCTGGCTGCTCTACATCGTGTTGATTTTCGGCGAGGTCGTCATCGCCTATCTCTACTGGTACACGTGGGACGTGCTGCAGGGAGCGAAGAAGTATTGGCACCTCTTCATCGGCGTGATGGTGAACCTCTTTGGCACGGCGCTTCTTTTCGTCGCCGACATATGGGTGACGTTCATGATGAGCCCGGCCGGCATCGATGACGCCGGCAATCTCACCAGCCTGTGGGCCGCCATCAACAACCACACCTGGATGCCGATCAACATCCACCGCCTGCTCGCCAACGTCGCATTCGGCGGAGCGATTGCCGCCGCCTACGCCGCCGTGCGCTTCCTCAACGCGAAGACCGAAGAAGAGCGGGCGCGTTTCGACTGGATGGGCTACGTCGGTTCGTTCATCGCCATCGCCGCCTTTATCCCGCTGCCCTTTGCGGGTTACTGGCTCGGCCGCGAGATCTACCAGTTTTCCGAGCAGATGGGCGTCTCGATGATGGGAGGCGGTTTCTCCTGGCTGTGGATCCTGCAGGCCATGCTGATCGGCTCGCTTTTCCTCGCCTCGAATTTCTACCTCTGGCTGGGAATGGGCCGCATTCCCGGCGCCGAGCGCTACGCCAAGTTTCAGGTACCGATGATGATTCTGCTGACCATCGGCTTCATCGTCTGGGCGACACCGCGCTCCATCATGGCCACCAGTGCGGAGATGGCGGCCATGGGTGGCTCCCACCATCCCTTCCTCGGCCTCTTCGGCGTCATGGCGGCGAAGAACACGGCGGTGAACCTGATGATCCTCACGACGTTCTTCTCCTTCATGCTCTACCGGCGCGGCAACCGCATTCCGGCCGTGCCGTGGGCAGCCACGGCCAAGGTCGTGCAGGCGCTTGTCATTGCCGCTGCGGCCGCAGTGGTGCTGGGCTATGGCGTATACAGCTACTACGTCCCTTCCAACATTCGCATCAAGTTCTCGATCTATCAGGTTGCGGCGGTACTCACGGCCATGGCGGTGTTCGTCGCCGTCGATATTCCGATGCTGAAAGGCGCGAAGGAGTTCGGCGCGATCCGCTGGGGACAGATTCCGGCGCGCGCCCAGTACGCGCTGTTCTTCCTCGCCATCAGCTTCACCTGGCTGATGGGCCTGATGGGCTACATCCGTTCCGGCATACGCCAGCACTGGCACGTCTACGGACGCGTTGCCGACGAGAGCGTCAACGCCTACACCATGACGCACGGCCACGCCACGTTGATCGTCTCGGGAATCACCATCGTTTTCTTCCTGCTGGTGTCCGTCGTGTTCTATCTTGCGGCTCGCCAGGACAAGGAACCGGCATGAAGATCACGTTTCTCAAGATCTTTGCCTTCGTGCTGGTGGTGGTGGGCACCTACGCCTACGTCGGCCAACTGGTGCCGCAGTTCGAGGAGCATCCGCCCGCAAAACAGGTCATCACCGTGCAGACGCCGCCGCAGGAGCTTGCCTCGATCGGCGAGGAACTGCTGCGCACCAAGGGCGGCTGCCTGATCTGCCACAAGGTCACCGACGCGGGCAACGAGCGCGGCCCCGACCTGCGCCACACCGTGAGGGAGGCCGCAAAGCGCAAGCCCGGCATGGACGTTGAGGAATACCTGATCGAATCGATGGTGACGCCGGACGCTTTCATCGTCCCCGGTTATCCGAAAATGATGCCATCGGCGCTGAAGCCGCCGGCCAACCTCAACATGGCCGAAGTGAAGGCGGTGGTCGCCTATCTGCAGTCGCTCGGCGGCACCGACATCACGGCGAAAGTGCAAGCGGCCGACATCGCCGCGGCCAAGGCGGCGGGACCAATGCACAGGGGCAAGGAACTGATGGGCCAGTATGGCTGCGTCGGCTGCCACAAAATCGAAGGCGAGGGCGGCAAAATCGGTCCGGAGTTGACGAAGACGGCCGCCAACCACGCGCCCGCAGAACTCATGCGCAAAATCATCGATCCCACGGCGTGGATCACACCGGGTTTTCCGCCGGGGATCATGCCGGCTGATCTGGGCAACACCATACCCGAGGGCGACCGGCACGAGATCGTCGCTTATCTGGCCGGGCTCTCCGGCAAGTCCTATTCAGCCACCGGCGCAGCCTCGCCGTGGTCGCACGAGGGCGTGCGCCTTGGTCTGGTGATCCTGGTTTTCAATCTGGGCATGATCGCCGCTCTGCTCATTGCGGGACGGCGCGTCAAGAAGATGGAGAGCGTGTGATGCAGCGCTGGACCTTTCATATCGCACTGTGCCTTTGGCTGGTCATCCTGGCCGGATTCAAGCTGCTCATCAGGCCGCCGATGCCGGCGAGCGTTCTGACGATCTACATGGTACTGGTGACCTTGGGCATCATGATTTTCGTCGCTGCCAACGAGGCGCGCTTCCAGGCTTTCCTGGCACCGCTGAAAGCCGTTTTCGAGGGTCGTGCACCCAAGCTGGTGCAAGCGCTGGTTCTGGCGGGCATACCGCTTCTCGCCGCCTGGGGTACTTGGCTGCGAACAGCGCCTTCCTACGACGCCCCCTTCGAGGCGCGGGTAGTGCACCCGCAGCCGCCTTTGGCCATGCAGTTGAGCGGCAAAAAACTTAATCTCGCCGGCTTGCAGAATCCGCTGCGCGCGAATGCTGCCGACTTGGAGAAGCATACGGCCGAGGGCAAGAGAATCTATTACCAGAACTGCTTCTATTGCCATGGCGACGCACTCGCTGGCGATGGGCATTTCGCCAACGCGTTTACGCCGATCCCGGCGAATTTCCGCGATGTCGGCACCATTTCGATGCTGCAGGAATCCTTCGTTTTCTGGCGCGTTGCCGCCGGCGGGCCGGGCCTGCCCAAGGGTGCGACGCCGTGGCTCTCCGCGATGCCGGTGTGGCAGAACTTTCTCTCCGAAGACGAAATCTGGAAGGCCATCCTCTACATCTATGCGGGTTCAGGTTCGACGCCGCGCACCTGGGAAGAGGCGCCGAAGAAATGATCCCGCGCATTTTTCTGATTGCGGCGCTGCTGGCTTCAAGCGCGTTCGCCGGTGACGCGCCCAAAATGAAGATGGAATCGGTAAGAGCCACGCCGGTCGCTGCCGATCCTGCGGCCGGCAAGAAGCTCTATCAGCGCTGGTGCACGCAATGCCACGGCGACGAGGGCAAGGGCGACGGACCCGCCGCCGAGTTCGTCTATCCACGGCCGCGCGATTTCACGCTCGCGCTCTACAAGGTGCGGAGCACTCCCTCGGGACAGCTTCCGACCGACCATGACCTGTTCAAGGTGATCAGCGAGGGGCTGCCCGGAACGTCGATGCCGGCCTGGAATAAGTACCTCTCCGAGAACGAGCGCTGGCAGCTGGTGCACTACGTGAAGACTTTCGACACGCTAGGCCTGTTCAAGGATGAGGCTCCGACGCAACGCATCGTTGTGGGCGCGCCGCCGCGGATTACGCCCGAGTTGATCGCGCGCGGGAAGGAACTCTATCAGTCCAAAAAATGCTGGGAGTGCCACGGCAAAGATGGGCGCGGCGACGGGAACAAGGCGGATACGCAAAAGGACGACTGGGGCTTTCGGATCCGGCCGGTGAATTTCACCAAAAGCTGGCGGTTCCGTGGGGGCGACCGGATCGAGGACATCTTCCGGACCTTCACCACCGGCTTCAACGGGACGCCGATGCCATCCTTCGTGGACGCCATTCCCGCCGCGGAGGATCGCTGGGCGCTGGCAGCCTTCATCAAGAGCCTGGCGCGGCCGCAGAAGACCGGGCACGTGCTGAAGGCAATCCATCTGGATGGCGACATCCCCAACGACCCGTACGCCAAGGCCTGGGAGGACGCGGAGTTCGTGGACTTCCCGCTCGCCGGCCAGATCATCCTCGACCCGCGCTGGTTCAAGCCCGCGCACGATGTCATTACCGCGCGCGCCTTGTATAACGACAAGGAAATCGCCGTCCTGGTGGAGTGGGACGACGGCACGTACAGCCGCGGCGATGGCAACAAACCGGCCGACCAGGTGGCGCTGCAGTTGCCGGTAAAGATCTCTTCGGACGAGAAGCCCTATTTCCTCCTCGGTGACAAGAAACACGCGGTGGACTACTGGCGCTGGAACGCCAAGGACGGCCTGGCCCGCTTTGCCGCTGAGGGCGCTACGCGCATGAGTCCGCGGGAAACGGGCGCGCTGGCGGCACAGGGCGGCTACAAAGACGGGCAATACCGCGTCATCCTGCGCCGGCCCCTCAAGTCGGGCAAGGAGGACGAAGTCCCGTTCGAGCCAGGCAAGTTCGTGCCCATCGCCTTCCATTTGTGGGACGGCGACCAGGGCGAGGAAGGGCTGAAGATGTCGATTTCCACCTGGTATTACCTGTTGCCGCAACCGAAGACGCCCGTCACGATTTATTTCTGGCCGCTGGGGCTGGGTTTCTTCGCACTGGGCGGCGAGTTCTGGTTGATCCGGCACTTGCGCCGGAAGGAGAAACCGGCATGACCGCTTTTCCACACTTGGGTTTCTGGTTTCTAGCCGCGCTTCTCGCCGGCCTGCTGCTTTTCATCGGCGCGCCGGCCCGGGCCCACCATCCCGGCGCGCAAGACAACAAGTGGGAACGACTGGACGCCGACGAGCCGGCACCGGTTTTCGCGCTAACCGACCAGAACGGCAAGCGCGTCGCTCTCAAGGACTTCCGCGGCACGGCGATCATTGTTACTTTTCTGTTTACCCACTGCACCGACGTCTGCCCGCTGCTGGCGCAGATGCTGGCGCGAGTCGACCAGCAGTTGTCCGAGGCAGAGCGCGCCAAGCTGCGCTTCGTCGGCATCTCGGTGGACCCGCGCCGCGACACGCCGCAGCAGATGAAGAGGTTTCTGCAGGAGAGCCGCCTGTCCGAGGCGCGCTGGACGTTGCTTACCGGCTCGGTGAAGGAACTGACCCGGGCCGCCCGCGACTACGGCGTCGTGGTACGGCCCGCGCCGCGCGGTGACCTGGTGCACAACACCGTCTTCATTCTGATCGACGCGAAGGGCCGGGAGCGCGTCGAGTTCCACGGCCTCGCCACTCCCACCAACGAGATCGTCAAGGCCGTGCGCGCTATCAACGCGGACACGAAAACGAAGAGGTAGTCATGTACAAGTCCATATATCTCCCCCTCGACAATTCCGCCCATTCGCTGCGTGGCGTTGACATTGCCCTTGAGCTGGCGGGTGAAACCGGCGCCCAACTCATTGGCAGCCACGTCTATGCGGCAAAGCTGCACGACCGCCGTTTCCGCCAGATGGAGGGCGGCCTGCCTGAGCCATATCGCAAGGAAGAGAAGCTGGTCGAGCAGCGCGACATCCACGATGACCTCATCACTCGCGGCTTGCGAATCATTTCTGATTCCTATCTCGATGTGTTTGAAGATCGCTGCCGGGCGGCGGGGCTGGCGCACAGGAGTGTATCGTTGGAAGGAAAGAACTGGCAGGAATTGGTGAAGGACATTGCCGCCGGCGAAAGCGACCTCGTGATAATCGGCGCGCTGGGTCTCGGCGCGGTGGAATCCTCGCAGCTCGGCAGCGTGTGCGAGCGCGTGGCGCGGCGCGTGGACCGCGACCTGCTTGTGGTGCGCGAGCCGGAGAAGCGGACGGACGGCGCCATCGTAGCGGCGCTCGACGGCAGCCCGCAGTCCTACGGCGGCCTGATGACCGCACTTGAGCTTGGCCGCATTTTTCGACGGCCGGTCGAGGCGGTCGCCAGCTTCGACCCCGACTTCCATTACGTCGCCTTTAACAGCATCGCCAAGGTGCTTTCCAGCGAGGCCGCCAAGGTGTTCCGTTTCGAGGAACAGGAGAAGCTGCACGAAGAGATCATCGACTCCGGCCTGGCGAAAATTTATCAAGGTCACCTGGAAGTGGCGGCGCGGCTCGCGAAAGGGCAGGGGATTGACCTGACGACGAAGCTCCTGGCCGGCAAGTCATTCGAGCAGTTGCTACGCCACATCCGCGAAACGAAGCCATGGCTCATGGTGCTCGGCCGCATCGGCGTGCATTCCGAAGCCGGCATGGATCTCGGCAGCGCCACCGAAAATCTGTTGCGTCAGGCTGGCTGCAATTTGCTGCTGTCGGCCCGCTGCTTCGAGCCGCCGATCGAGCATATTGCCGAGACCACCATGACCTGGACCGAGGAAGCCGAAGCGCGCATGCTGCGGGTGCCCGACTTTGTGCGTGGCATGGCGAGGAAGGCCATCGTCAAGCACGCCGCGAAAGAGGGACACACCGTCGTGACTTCGGACGTCATCGACGCCTGCATGTCCGGCATTCCCTCCGGCGCGGTGGAGCGCTTCGCCGAGAAGAAGGGCATTTCCCTCGACGGGATGGACAAGGGCGGAAAATGTCCCTTCGCCCATCATCGCCAGCAGGTCTCGGCGCTGGAAAGCGAATCCCCGGGCTGGGAGCGGGCAGCGCTCGCGCGGCTGCAGCGCATCGATCCCGTTGCGTTGCGCGAACATGCGAAGCTGCGCATCGAGAAGATGGCGCGCCGGAAAGGACACACCACGATCACCGAGGCCATGGTCGATGCCGCTTCGCGTACAGTGACCGAGATGCTGGAATGAGCGCAACGCCGCACCTCGTTTCGTGGAACCTGACACGGGTTTGCAATCTCGCCTGCGGCCACTGCTATCTGGATGCCGTGCAGCGCCGCCGTGAGGCGCCGGACGAATTATCCACGGAAGAGGCGCTGCGTACCGTACGTCAGATCGCCGAGGCTGCACCCGGCGCGATGCTGGTGCTCACCGGAGGCGAGCCGTTGCTGCGGCGTGACCTGGATAGCGTCGTCGCCGAGGCGGCGCGATGCGACCTGATGCCGGTGATCGGCAGCAATGGCACGCTGCTCGATGCGCGCCGCGCGCAAGCGCTGAAAGTAGCTGGCGCGGTTGGCGTCGGCATCAGCGTCGATTCCATGCTGCCTGATTTTCATGACCGCCTGCGTGGCATGCCAGGCGCCTGGGAGGGCGCGCTGCGCGGTGCGCACGCCGCGCGCGAAGCCGGCCTCGCGCTGCAACTGCAGACGACGCTGTTCGCTGAGAACCGTGATGACCTGGAGGCGTTGGCCGATCTTGCCGGGGAACTGGGCGCAATGGCGCTCAACCTGTTTTTCCTGGTATGCACCGGCCGCGGCGTGACGCAGACCGATATGCCCGAGCTGCTCTACGAGGAGACGCTGCGCGACATCGCGCGCCTGCAAAAAGAACGCCCCGGTCTCATGATTCGCGCTCGATGCGCGCCGTACATGCGGCGTCTGTTGAACCTGCATGCCGGCGAGTCGGCGGGCGGCTACGCCGAATGGTCGAGCGCCTGTCTCGCCGGACGCCGCTACCTGCGCATCACGCCGCAGGGCCAGGTGACACCCTGTCCGTACATTCCCGAGGCAGTGGGCGACTTGCGCGAGGAAAGTCTGAAAAACGTGTGGGAAACCAGCGCCACGCTGTTGCGCCTGCGCGGTGAACTGCCTCGCGGCAAATGCGGCGACTGCGATTTCCGGTTCTCCTGTGGTGGCTGCCGCGCGCGCGCATTCGCCGTCGCCAGCGATCTGATGGCTGAAGACCCGAAGTGCAGCTATATCCGTCCACCCGGGGAGATACCGGAGCCGCCTCCGTGCCGCGAACCGATCACCCCAGGCGTGACATGGGCGGCAGAGGCGCAGGCGCTGCTGGGGCGAATCCCCGGCTTCGTGCGCTCGAGGGTTCGCGCGCGCCTGGAGGAAGCCGCCGTGCGCGAGGCAGTCCGCGTGATCTCCGTCGAGTTCATGCGGGATCATCGACCTAAAATGCCGTTCCCCGGTGCATCGCGTGGCAATTGATTCACGTGCATTGCCGCAAGGCAGTTCTGCGTCGGATCAAGCAGTCGCCACGAAATTTGAATCGGTGCGATCCGTGCGTGACCGTACGTCCGCGCGGACCGCGGTAGCGCGCGCCGCGTCGATGCAGGCGCTGATAGACACACCGGAGACATAGTTACCGGTGACGAAAATTCCCGGCCACTCGGCTTCGAGGGTGCGCAAGGCGTCGATGCGGCGGTGATGGCCGATATCGGGCTGTGGCAGTCCCTGTCGCCAGTAACGCACACTGGAGAATACCGCTTCGCCGCGCACGCCCAGCAGGTCCCGCGCTTCCTCCACCACCAGGCGTTCCAGATCCGCCCGCGGCAGCCGCGCGAGTTCGGGCTGGCGCGCGCCGCCCACATAGGCGGTCAACAATACATGGCCTTCTGGAGCGCGTCCGCGGAAAAGCGAGGATGAAAACAGCACGCCAAGAACGTTGCGCTGCTCCACCGTTGGCGTCAGCACACCCATTCCGTCCAGAGGATGCGCGACGTCCTTCGCTTTGAACCCCAAGGCTGCCACCGCGAGCGGCGGATGTTCGATGCCGGCCAGCGCGTAACTGACCTCCGGTGACAGGCGCTGCAGCAATTTGGCGGCCGCATAGGCCGGCAGTGCGACGACTACACCGCATGCACGCAACGACGAAACGCTGTTGCCTTCCCGAAGTTTCAGCCGGAATCCGCCGCCGCGCAGCGGCTCGATCGCCTCGACCCGTACACCGAATCGGGTGCGGCCTGAAAGCGAGCGCATCAGGTGGTCAGGCAGCGTTCCCATGCCGTTCGCGAACGAGAACAGTCTGCGGTAGCGGGGATCGAATTTCGAACCCATACCCTTGCGGCGCTCCGCGAGGACGCCGCGGATAATCGACCCATGGGCGCGCTCCAATCGCTTCAACTGAGGAAACAGCGCGGAGAGACTGAGCCGCTCCGGATCGCCGGCATAGAGGCCGCCGATGAGTGGATCGAACACGTAATCGAGCAGTTCGCGGCCGAAGCGCCGGCGCACGAACTGGGCCACCGTCTCGTCATCATGGAGGGGGCGAACGAACGGCTCGGTGAGCAGGCGCAAGCGGCCGGCCAGTGTGAAATAACCAGAGGAGAAAAAGCCAAACGCATCCATTGGCAGCGCGTGCGCGCGGCCGTCGCGGACAAGGTAGCGCCGCTTCACGTGCTCTCCGCGATCGATCCGGTCATGCGCCAGCCCGAGCTTATCGATTAGCGATTCCGCGGCGGGCGCGGGCGAAATCATGCTGGTCGGCCCATGCTCGACGAGGAAGCCTTCGCTGCGCACGGTATTGATGCGCCCGCCCGGGGCAAGTTTGCGATCCAGCACGATGACGTCGTGGCCCGCCGAGGCCAGCTCATGCGCCACGGTGAGGCCTGAGATGCCGGCGCCTATGACAACGGTTTTCGATGGGACTGAGCGAGTGGGTGACACGATCATTCATTGAGCAAGAGCCGTGCCGTGCGGCGGAAACGCGGCAATTCCGTGGCCGCATGCCAGATCGAGAACTTGCAGTCGGTCAGTTTCTATTCATGGCGGTTGAAATCTGACCACACGCTTGATTGCCGGGAACACGTCATTTCTTTGCCAACGCACTACGGATATTGAGAAATATCCAAGCGCTTTGGCCGTGGCACAGGGGTTGCTTTGCAGCAGGCAGCAGTCTTGCGCTCAGCGTTCTTTCAAGGAGGAAGTGTATGAACAAATTACTGACCCGTTGCGCCGTTGCGGTCGGCGCACTTTTCCTGTTCCAGGTGGCATTGGCATATGAGAGCGGCGCCGCCGGCAGCAGTAAGATCACCGGCAAGGTCGCCTTCAAGGGTGCCGTACCGGCGTCGAAGAAACTGCCCATCACCAAGGACAACGCCGTGTGCGGCACGGGCGAGCGCGAGATCGTCGAGGTGAACGCCAAGGGCGGCAACCTCGCCGGCGCCGTGGTGTATATCGCCAAGATCGACAAGGGCAAGGCCTGGGGAGAGTCCGAAAAGCCGGTGCTCGACCAGAAGGGTTGCCGCTTCACACCCGCGGTGATGGTGGTAAAAAAGGACGCCGATCTGACCATCCGCAACTCCGATCCGGTGCTGCACAACATTCACACCTACGAAATCATCGGCGCCGTGCGCAGGACGATGTTCAACGTCGGCCAGCCGGACAAGGGCGACATGAAGCAGCCGGTAAAGATGCGCCGTTCCAATGTTGTCAAAGTCGAGTGCGACGCGCACGACTTCATGCACGCGTGGGCATTTACTGCCGAGAATCCCTACGCCGCGGTGACGAAGGAGGACGGCACCTTCACGCTCGACGGCCTGCCGGACGGCACCTACGAGGTGAAAGCCTGGCACCCGGTGCTGGGAGAGAAGAGCGCCACGGTCACGGTCAAGGGCGCGGCGATGGCGTCGTTCGAATTCAGCAAATAATTTATTCGATCAGGGAGCTTCACGATGAAACGTCGCAATTTGAAGCGGACGCTACTCGCCGCGGCGCTCGCCGGTTGCGTTTCGGCCGGCGCCATGGCGGCGGATCTGGCGCCGCTGCCCGAGCCGAAGTTCAACAAGGCCCAGGCTGAGCTGGGCCGCTATTTTTTCTTCGACGAGCGGATGTCGGGCGACGCGGCGCTCTCCTGCGCCACCTGTCACGACCCGAAAAAAGGCTGGAGTGACGGCATGCCGCTTTCAAAGGGCTACCCGGCCTCCGAGTATTTCCGCAACAGTCCGACGGTGCTCAACTCGGCCTTCAAGAAGCGCTTCATGTGGGATGGCCGGTTGGACGGATCCGATATGGGCACCCTGGTGCGCGACATGATTACCGAGGCGCACACCATGAATATGGATTCACGCCTGATGCAGGAGCGTGTCAAGCAGATTCCGGAGTACGTCGAGTTATGGCACAAGTTCCGCAAGGACGATCCAAACGGTATGCGCATCTACGGCGTGATCGGCGAGTTCGTCAAGAGCGTGGTCTCGAATAACGCTCCGATTGACCGCTTCCTCAAGGGCGATCAAAGCGCGTTGAACGCCACCCAGCGGGAAGGCTACGAGTTGTTCAAGGGCAAGGCCAACTGCGTCTCTTGCCACAACGGTCCGCTCGGCTCCGACGGCATGCTTCACCGCACCGGCGTGCCGGAGAATCCGGCCATCACCGCCGAGCCGCTGCGCCACATCACCATGCTGCGCCACTACTCCACCAGCGGCATGCCGAACTACATGCATACCCACACCGATGTCGGCTTCTACGCCATCAGCAAAAACCCGAAGGACAAGGGCAAGTTCGCCACACCTTCCCTGCGCGACCTGAAATACACGGCGCCCTACATGCACAACGGCATGTTCAAGACGCTGGACGAGGTCGTGGACTTCTACAGCAAGGGCGGCGGCGCTGGCAGCGAAATAAAGCCGCTGAATCTAAGCGATTCCGAGAAACGCGCGCTGGTGGCGTTCCTGGAAAGCCTCTCTGGCGAACCGGTGATCGTCGAAAAACCGAAGCTGCCGGCGTACAAGGCGCGTGCCTTCGGCAAGAACTGAGAAAGAAGACCATGACGATATTCAAACGTAACGTAATCGCCGCAATGCTCGCCGCCCTGGCGGCGGGCATTGCGGGGTTTTCCCCGGCGGTCATCGCCGCCGACAAGCCAGCGGCGAAAAAGGCCGTCATTGCTGCCGACAAACCGGCGGCGAAAAAAATCAGCTTCCCGCCGCTCGGCTCCTTGCCACCCGTACCGGTGCCCGCCGATAACCCGATGTCGCCTGAAAAAACCGAGCTCGGCAAAATGCTGTTCTGGGACAGCCGCTTGGGCGGCGACGCCAGTTCGCCCTGCGCGGTCTGCCACCAGCCGGAGAAGGGATGGGGCGACGGCGGCGAGATCTCGCGCGGCTATCCCGGCACACAGCACTGGCGCAATTCGCAGACGGTGCTCAACTCCGCTTATTACAACAAGCTTTTCTGGGAAGGTTCCGTCACCAGCCTGGAAAGTCAGGCGCCGGCGGCGGCCGAAGGCAACGTGGCCGGCAACGGCGATCCGTCGCTGATGGAAATGCGCCTGCGCTTCATCCCGGAGTACGTCGAGCGCTTCAAACAGGTCTTCGGCAGCGAGTGGCCGCGTATCACCCATGCCTACCAGGCCATCGCCGCTTTCCAGCGCACCTTGAATTCCGACGCCAAGCAAGTGCCGTTCGACCGCTTCATTGCCGGCGACAAGAAAGCCCTGTCGGAGAACGCGCAGCGCGGCATGGCGGTGTATCACGGCAAGGGCGGCTGCATCCAGTGCCACAACGGGTCGCTCGCCTCCGACCAGAAGTTCTATTCGCTCGGCGTGCCGGAGAACGATGTGTTCAAAACCGATCCGCTCTACCAGATCACCCATCGCTGGGAGCATTATCAGAAGGGCGTTAACGAGAAGGACTATCGCGGTGCGGACATCGATTTGGGACTCTATTACATCACCAAGAATCCCAAGGACATCGGCAAGTTCAGGACGCCCAGTCTGCGGGAATTGAAATACACAGCGCCCTTCATGCACAACGGCATTTTCTACACCCTGGACGAGGTGGTGGATTTCTACAATAAGGGCGGTGGTGCGGCGAACTGGCCGAACAAGACCCCGCTAATCAAGCCGCTGGGACTGACGGATCAGGAGAAGAAGGACCTTGTGGCCTTCCTCGAGTCGCTCTCGATGGACAAACCGCTACTGATGGATCCGCCTAAGCTGCCGCCGTACCAGCCGATGAAGGTCACGAAATAGGAGCCGATACATGGACAAGCAATTCATTCCATTGCAACAGCCGCATGAGCACTCCGAAGAGGGGGCGCGCGCCTGCATGAGCCGCCGCCAGTTTCTGCTCGCAAGCGGCGCCGTGGTGAGCCTCGCGGCCGTGCCCGGCTTCTCGCTGGCGGCGCCGCTGCAGGCGCTCAAGGCCGATTACCCGAAGGTGAAGATTGGCAAGCTCTCGGCCCTCAAACCGGGCGTGCCGGTGGAGTTTTCCTATCCGTATCCGAACGTGCACAACATTCTGGTCAAGCTCGGCGTGCCCGCCGGCGCGGGCGTGGGCAAGGACAGCGACGTCGTCGCGTTCAACCAGCAATGCACCCACATGGGCGGGCCGATGCAGGGCACTTACAAAACGAGCCATCAGGTAATCGGGCCCTGCCCGCTGCATCTGACCACTTTCGATCTGACGCGCCACGGCATGGTGGTTTCGGGCCATGGCACCGAGAGCCTGCCGCAGATCGTGCTGGAGATACAGGGCAACGACATCTATGCGGTGGGCGTGCTGGGACTGATCTATGGCTACTCGGCCAACGTGACCAGCCGTCGGGCTTGACCCTCACCCCCAACCCCTCTCCCGCAAGTGGGCGAGGGGAGCGCAGTGAGTCGCTGCGCGACTATCAGGACATGGAGATCGACATGAGCGAAAAAGAGCAATCCAGTGCCTTCGGCGTTTTCGCCAAGGACTATGTACCGCTGCCGCCCAAGGACGCGGAAGTGTTCACCACCGCCTGCGAATACTGCACGGTGGCCTGTGGCTACAAGGTATACCGCTGGCCCGTGGGCAAGGAAGGCGGCGCCAAGGCGGGACAGAACGCATTCAAGGCGGATTTTCCGCACCAGAAAATAATGGGCACCTGGGCCAGTCCCTCGCAGCACAACATCGTGCGCCACAACGGCAAGCCGCACCACGTCATCGTGGTGCCGGACAAGGATGCCACCGTGGTCAACGTCGGCGGCAACCATTCCATCCGCGGTGGCACCTTGGCGCAGAAATGCTACAACCCGGAGAACCGCACCTCTGAGCGCTTGCTCTACCCAATGATTCGGGTACGCGGCACGCTGATGCCGGTATCCTGGGATCTCGCCACCGAGGTGATGGCCGATATCTCCAAGTACATCATCTCGAAATACGGCGAGCATGCCTGGGCGATCAAGATGTACTCCTACCAGTACTTCGAGAACACCTATGCCATCACCAAGTTGGGCATGACCTCAATCGGCACGCCTGCCATCGCGCCGCACGACAAGTGCTCGAACACTAACGACGCCACCGGCCTGGACGATGCCGGCATCGACTCCTTCGCCGCCAGCTATCAGGACTGGGCAGATTCCGAGGTGGCCTTCCTTTCGGGTGTCGATCCGTATGAAACCAAGACCGCGCTGTTTACCACCTGGATGATGCCGGGCGACAAGAAGTTCATTTTCGTCACCCCGCACAAGACCATGGGCGTGGCCTGGTCGGTCAAGGCAGGGCGCGGCTTGTGGCTGCCCATCATCCCCGGCACCGACACCGTGCTGCACATGGCCTTGGCGCGCATCGTCATCGAGAACAACTGGCAGGACCAGCAATTTATTGACAATTGGATCGCCAATCCCTGGGAAGTGGATTCCGGCTACGGTCGCGGCACCCGCAACACCGGCTGGCAGTGGCGCACCACCTGGGGTATCTGGCAGAGCGACTGGGAGGACTACAAGAAATTCATTCTGTCCCAGGAGGAATCGAAGCTCGACATCGCGGCGAAAATCACGGGCCTCAACCCGGATGACATCAGGAAGGCCGCCGAGTGGATCGCCAGGCCGGTGAACGGCAAACTACCAAAGACCTCGTTCATGCTGGAAAAGGGCAACTACTGGTCCAATAATTACATGAACACGGCCTCGCTCTCCGCGCTGGGTCTGATCTGCGGCGCCGGCAACCGGCCCGGGCACATGATCTCCCGCGGCGGCGGCCACCAGCGCGGCATGATGGGCGCCGGCGGAGGCTCCGGCTGGCTCAACCCCGAGAAGTATCCGGGCCGGCGCAAGAAGTCCTTCAACCTCGACCAGTGGGTGATGTCCGACCAGGTGAAATTCGCCTGGGTCTTCGGCACCACTTGGGTGGCAGCCATGATGGCTTCGCAG
>JACPTJ010000422.1 GCA_016192835.1 Betaproteobacteria bacterium | reverse complement strand
GGCGGGCGTCCCGTTGACTTCCGGGTCGGCGTTGCGGATGCAGTTCCGAAGACGATTGCTTACCGCCTGATCGAACCGGCGACCCGCCTTCCCGAGCCCGTGCGCATCGTATGCCGGGAGTGGAAGCTCGACAGCCTCCTCGAGGAACTCGCCGCCCATCGGCTGGACCTGGTCATCGCCGACGCGCCGATCCCGCCTTCGGTGAGCGTGCGCGCATACAACCATCGGCTCGGGGAATCGGGGGTGAGTTTTTTCGCATCCGCCCGGCTCTTCAAGAGCCTCAAGGGAAAGTTTCCCGCCTGCCTGGACGGCGCTCCGATGCTGGTCCCCGGGGACGGTGCGGCAGTCAGGCCGCGCCTGGATCGGTGGCGCGATGCCAACAAACTCCGGCTCCGCGTGGTCGGAGAGTTCGATGACAGCGCGCTCATGAAGGCGTTCGGGCAGCACGGTGCAGGGGTGTTCATCGGACCGACCGTACTCGAATCGGAAATCAAATTCCAGTACCGCGTGAAAACGCTCGGCCGAACTGAGGAGATCGTCGAGGAGTTCTTCGCGATTTCGGTCGAGCGGCGCGTAACGCACCCCTGCGTTGTCGCCATTACCGGAGCGGCAAGGAGCCGGTTGTTTGACACGGGCGATGCCGCCTGATGTCGTCCGCGATGCCCCATCGCCCCCATGCGCTAGCCCGCCCCAAGTCCATCCTTCTCCTACTGTCCTGTTATCCGACTCGCTTCGTCAGTGTTGCCAACTGCGTTCAGGCATGCCGTGCGAATTCACCGTTGTGACGGGAACGCTGCGCTGGCGACGGGTGACTTCCCGCACGATATCGAGGGACAATAGAATAGTCTACCCCACCGCGGATACGGCATCGCTAACACGATCTCGTCGCATTCAAGTTGCTCGGCGACGTCGAGTATCTGGAACACGATATCGCCTTCGCGGTAGTTCATTTGCATCGGGATGCCGGCTTGCCTCAGCGGTTGCGCGGCATCCTTCAACAGATAGTTTCCTCTCTCTGCCTGAAAGCGGCGAACCTCCTCCTGGCTGAGAAAGCGCAGTACCTCCCAGCCCGTTACCGGTTCCGCCACGAACCGGAGCGACACGGCGACGTCACGCCCGGAATGCTTGCGCCATATGGCGTAGTGGATTCCCCATCGCGACCGCGCGGTCGCGTCTATCGGCAACAGAAGTTTCAGGGTGTCTGCACCGAGTGCATCGACGGTGAATTGATTTTCCGGCGGCCTGTCCATGTCAAGCCTCCTTGCGCGCCGGGTTAAACCGGCGAGGTGTTGTGATACGAATGTGTTTGCATGGAGCAATGCGTCCGGCCATGCCAATATCCCTCTGCAGTTCATCTGACGTAGTAGAGGACGAGATAGGCCAGCAGCATTGTATTCCGTATTTATTCGATCCGAGGGCGCTAACCGTCAAATCACGGTTCATGGCCTGATCCCACTGGTAGAGCATGGTGTTCACCGTGCCTACGTTGTCGCAGCTCGCGCATGTGCTGGCAATCCGCTCGGAGCAGCACTCGTTGTTCAGCATCGGGCTGTTATCGAACGGCCTGCTGCTGGGCGCGGTTGTATTGACCGCGATCAGTTACGCAGAAACGCATTTTATGAAGGCAACGCGTCTGCTGCGATTGAGGCTTGTCTCAATCCCGAGTAGTTCGTAGAATGCGGGAGGCAACTGCTTTGACACGCGCTACGCGCCGCCTCGATAAAGCAGCGAAATAATGTGGGCACAGTCCCGGAGGATTTAATTGCACGCATTGAGCGCAGTTTTGGTGCTGTTCGGCTTCTGGCTGCTGTTGTCCGGTTTTTTTGAACCGTTCCTGATGACCGCCGGGGCGGTCTCGGCGTTGGGTATCGTGGCACTCGCGCGCCGCATGAATGTGATCGATCGCGAAGGTCATCCGATCCACCTCGGCAGGAGTGCATTAACCTACTGGCCGTGGCTTTTCGTCGAGATCGCGAAAAGCGCGTGGGACGTCACCCGCATCATCCTCAATCCGCGCCTGCCGGTCAGCCCCACGCTGGTTCGCACCAAAACCACGCAGAAGACGACGGTCGGCGTAGTCACTTACGCCAATTCGATCACGCTCACGCCGGGCACCATCTCGGTGGATGTTAGCCACGGCGAAATTCTGGTGCATGCCCTGACGCGCGAAGGGGCCGCTGGCCTGCTGTCAGGCGAAATGGACCGGCGCGTGACCCGGTTCGAGGGTAGCGCCTGATGTTCTCCGCGGCGGCGGCAGCGCTGCTGATTTCGCTCGCATTGGCGCTGGTTCGGGCATTCCTCGGCCCCACCGTGTTCGACCGCGCGCAGGCCGCGAATTCGGTAGGCACGCTCGCGCTGCTGCTGCTGGCGGTGCTCGGTTTCCTGACAGATCGACCGGAGTTTCTCGATCTGGCGATTGTTTACGGCCTGCTCAACGTCATCGGCACCATCGCGGTGCTCAAGTATTTCCAGTACGGCAATCTGGGCGACCCCGGCGACGGCGACGACGGTGCGGGGCGATGAGCGACATCACCTTTTTTGCGAGCTGGGCCTGCCTCGTCGCCGGTGGGGTCTTTTGCGTGACCGGCGCGCTGGGCCTCGTGCGCATGCCGGATTTCTACACTCGCATGCATGCCGCGAGCGTAATCGAAACGCTCGGCGCCGGGTTGATCCTGCTCGGCCTGCTGTTGCAGGCGGGACTTACGCTGATCGCAGTCAAGCTGCTGATGATCGGACTGCTGATTTTCTTCACCAGCCCCACGGCAACGCATGCGCTGGCGAAAGCAGCCTACGCCCGCGGTGTTGTTCACCTCGCGCAGGAGGAGGGCTCGTCATCGTCTCAATAACGATCATAGTGCTGCTCGCCATGATGGCCGCGGTTACGGTCGTCATCAGCGTTCAGCGCAACCTGTTCGCCGTGGTCATTCTGTTCGGTGTCTACAGCTTCCTGATGGCGACCGTGCTGGTGGCGCTCGATGCGGTCGATGTGGCGATGACCGAGGCTTCGGTGGGTGCCGGCATTTCCACCGTGTTGCTGCTGAGCGCCCTGCATCTGAGCAAAGGCGTGGAGATGAAGCCGTTGCGCAACCCGGTGCTGCCGCTGCTGGTTGCGCTGGCAACCGGTGCGGCGCTTGTTTACGGCACGCTCGGTCTGCCAGCGTTTTCCGACCCCGATGCACCGATCCACCGGCACGTCGTGCCGCGCTACCTCATCGACGGCCCGCGCGAAACCGGCGTGCCCAACATCGTCACCGCGGTGCTCGCGAGCTACCGGGGCTACGATACGCTGGGTGAAACCACGGTGGTGTTTACTGCCGGCATCGGGGTGATCGCATTGCTGCGGCGGGTGCGCCGGCGCAAGCAGAAAGGACAGGCGTGAAGGACTACCTGGTATTACGCGTCATCGCCAAGCTGATGATCCCCTTCATGCTGCTGTTCGCGCTCTACGTGCAGTTTCACGGCGATTTCGGGCCGGGCGGCGGCTTCCAGGCGGGTGTGATCACCGCCGCGGCGATCATCTTCTACGCCATCATCTTCGGCCTGCCGGCGGCGCGCGCCGTCGTGCCCGACCGGCTGGTCGAGACCATGGTCGCGGCCGGCGTGCTGATCTATGCCGGCGTCGGCGTGGCGGGCCTGCTGCTCGGCGGCAACTATCTCGATTATTTCGTGCTCGACCGCGATCCGGTCGCCGGCCAGCACCGCGGTATCTTTTGGGTGGAGATCGGGGTGCTGGTCACGGTGGCGGGCGTCATGTTGAAAATCTTTTATATGTTCGCCGCTCGCGGGCTCGATACGGAAGACGACGCATGAATGTGGCCGCGCATTTCAGTTACTGGATCACGATATTTGTCGCGATAGCCGGACTCTATATCGTGATCGCTCGCGGCAACCTGATAAAAAAATTAGTGGGGCTCGCCATTTTCCAGACTTCGGTGTACCTGCTCTACATCGCGCCCGGCAAGCTGATCGGCGGCACCGCACCGATCGTCGCGGAGCAGTTCAAGATTTATTCCAATCCGCTGCCGCACGTATTGATCCTCACCGCGATCGTGGTCGGCGTGGCGACGCTGGCGCTGGGGCTCGCGCTGGTGGTGCGTATCCGGGAAGCCTACGGCAGCATCGAGGAAGACGAAATCCTCGAGCAGGATGCAACGTTTTCCGCTGACATAACAAGCGATCCGTCGTGATCGCCCTGCATCTTCCGGTTCTGCAGGTCGTCCTGCCGCTGATCGCCGCGCCCATCATGGTGCTGGCG
>JACPTJ010000421.1 GCA_016192835.1 Betaproteobacteria bacterium | reverse complement strand
GCGGGTTCACGCGGCACGTTCAATATCGCCCGTGGTGATTTAGTATAGGCAAGATCTTCACTACAGCGAGTTCTGCGCGATTCGCCGCCCCACGCTGGCTCCGGTTGGTTCAGGGTAGTAGCATAGCGGCATTGGAATCCTTGATTCCAGACGACGCTGGGGGAGGCGCTCATGCAGCTCAGGAACTTTTCGTTGATAGCCGTACTGCTTGCGGGTTACGCGCTACTCGCTTTTCCCGCGCATCTTTCGGCGCAGAGCTATCCGGCAAAACCAGTGCGCATCGTGGTGGGGTTCGCGCCCGGCGGCGCCACCGATATCGTCGGTCGCCTCATCGCGCAGAAACTCTCCGAGGCTACCGGCCAATCGTTCTTCGTCGAGAACCGCCCTGGCGCGAGCGCCACCATCGGTGCGGAATTGGTGGCGCGCGCCGCGCCCGACGGCTACACGCTCATGATCGCCGCGACCACCTCGCACTCGATCCTGCCGAGCCTCATGGCAAAGCTCTCCTACGATCCGCAGCGCGATTTCGCGCCGGTAAGTCTGCTGGCCACCTCGCCCTTGCTGCTCGCTTTGCATCCGTCGTTGCCGATCCGATCCGTCGGGGACATGATCAAGCTCGCCCGCGCCCGGCCGGGCCAGTTGAGCTTCGGCGCTGGCGGCACCGGCACCCCGCCGCATATGGCGGGCGAACTCTTCAAGCAGATGGCGGGCGTGGACATGCTCTACGTGCCCTACAAGGGGGAAGCGCCCGCGATCTCCGATCTGATCGGCGGGCAGATCTCGCTCATCTTCTCCAACGTGATCGCGGTCCTGCCGCAGGTGCAGGCGGGACGGCTGCGCGGCATCGCGGTGACCGCCGCCGGACGCTTGCCCGCGTTGCCGGAATTTCCCACGGTCGCCGAATCGGGATTGCCTGGCTTCGTGGTGGATGCCTGGTTCGGCCTCGTGGCCACCGCGCGAACACCCAACGAAACGATAGCCAGGCTCAACGCCGACACCGTCCGCGGCATGAGTCAGCCGGACGTGCGCCAACGGCTCGCGGGCCAGGGGCTTTTCGTGAAGACCGGTTCCCCCTCGGACCTCGCGGCGCTCATGCAAAGCGAAATCGTGAAATGGGCGAAGGTGGTGAAGGCTGCCAACCTCAAGCTCGAATAATCATCGAATGACCGGATTACGCTCTGAGGCAGTCCGTCAAGTGTTTTTAAACGGAACTCGGCTGCAACAAGCTCGCCGCGGGCATGGATCTCTTCGGGCATTACATGGGCCGCAGCGCGTTTGCGCAACGCGCATGGATCAAACAGAACGAGGCGGCGGTGATCGGCTTCATGCGCGCTTACCGCGAAGCGGTGGACTACCTGTTCGAGCCGCGCAATCGCGCAGCGTGCGAAGCGCTGCTGGTCGCGAACGCCCCCGACATGACGCCGGCGCTCGCGAAAAAGACCTGCGACATCTTCGTCGATCCGAAAGGCGGGCTCTTCCGCAACCTCGCGCTCGATATGGAGGGCGTGAAGACCGTGCTCGAACTGCGTTCGAAATACGGGACGCCGCGGAAAACGCTCGCCGATCCGATGAAGTACGTCGATTTGAGCCTTTATCAGAAGGCATTCGGTTAGAAACTATCTGGAGGCATATCCCTTGTCTGACGAATTACACCACCTGACCATCGCCGAGGCGGCGCAACTGATACGCACTCGCAAGCTTTCGCCGGTCGAATATGCGGATGCGCTCCTGAAGCGCGTCGAGGTGTTCGACTCGCAGCTCAATGCGTTCATCACCGTTACGGCCGAACTCGCGCGCAAGCAGGCGCGGCAGGCCGAGGCCGAAATCATGGCAGGGCGCTACCGCGGTCCGCTGCACGGCATACCGTTCGCGCTGAAGGACATCTATAACACCCAAGGCATCCTGACTTCGGGCGGATCGAAGGTCTGCAGCGAAAATATTCCGACTTTCGACGCCGCCACCACACGCATGCTGTACGACGCCGGCGCGGTGCTGCTTGGCAAACTGCAGACGCACGAGTTCGCGCACGGCGGTCCGTCGTTCGATCTGCCGTGGCCGCCGTCGCGGAACCCATGGCATCTCGAGCATTTCACCGGCGGCTCGTCGAGCGGCTCGGGCGCCGCGCTCGCGGCGGGGCTCATCCCGGCCTCGCTCGGCTCCGACACCGGCGGCTCGATCCGCGGCCCGGCATCGTTTTGCGGCATCGTGGGGCTCATGCCGACTTCGGGGCTGGTGAGCCGCGCCGGCGTGATACCGAACTCGTTCACGTTCGATCACTGCGGGCCGATGACGCGCACGGTGGAAGACTGCGCGCTCCTGCTGCAGGCGATCGCGGGCTATGACGCGCAGGATGCGGGCAGCGTCGCGTGCGAGATCCCGGATTACCGCGCCGCGTTGACCGGCGACATCAAGGGCCTGCGCATCGGCGCGCTGCGCCATTACTGGGAAAAGGACATGCCCGCGCACCCCGATCTCGCGCGCGCGATGGATGTGGCGATCGAAGTGTTGAGGAAGCTCGGCGCGCGCGTCGAGGACTGCGCCACGCGCCCGATGCAGGACGTGTTCGACACCAAGGTCATCATCGGCGAGTGCGAGATCTTTTCGATCCATTACGACAATCTCAAGTCGCGCCCCGGTGACTTCGGCCGCGATTTTCTCGGCCGCATCCTGCCGGCATGCATGTTCCAGGCAGCCGATTACGTGCAGGCCTCGCGCGAGCACCGCCGCATCATCGCGGAGGTACGGCCGCTCTACGGGAAATACGACGTGCTGCTCACTGCCGGCTTCGGCCCCGCGCCGCGGCTGGATGCGCACCGCACCACCAACTTCTGGCAGAAACCGAACGTCTTCACGCCGTCCAACGTGTTCGGTGGCCCGTCGCTCGAACTGCCCAATGGTTTCAGCAACGGGCTGCCGCTCGGCATGCAGTTGATCGGACGGCCATTTGATGAGGCAACCGTATTGCGCGCCGGTCACGCTTATCAGCAGGCGACGGACTGGCACGCGCGCCGGCCGCAGCTCATTGCTGGCGCCCCGCGACCGGTGGTCACGCCCACGGGCAACGAGCCGGCCGCTGCCAACATCGATGCGGCAACGCGCGATTTCGTGCTGCTCATGGCGAGCCGCGCCGGGCTCAAGCTCAACGACTACCAAACCGCCATTCTGCTGGAGACCGCGCCGTATGCGCTGGACAAGGCGGAGCGCATGCGCAAACCGCGCGACCGCATGGAAGAGCCGGCGCTCGTGTTCCGCTTCCCGAACTGAACGAGTGATTCGGTGAACTCTCAGGCCGCTCCGGGCCGCCCACCTCGCGTGCTGGTGATCGGCGGCTCCATTGGCGGGCTGCTTGCGGCCAACCTGCTGCATAGAGCCGGGTGTGACGTGACGGTGTTCGAGCGTGCCGAAGAAGACCTCGCGGGACGCGGCGCGGGCATCAGCGCCCATCACGGACTGCTGGCCATCATCCGGCGCATCTGCCCGCAGATCGATCAGTCGATCGGCGTCGAAGTCAGCACCCGCATCTGCCTGGATCGCGGCGGCCGCATCACGCACCAGACCG
This sequence comes from Betaproteobacteria bacterium, assembly GCA_016192835.1. Taxonomy (GTDB): domain Bacteria; phylum Pseudomonadota; class Gammaproteobacteria; order Burkholderiales; family SG8-41; genus PALSA-1004. The sequence continues at coordinate 3,297 of JACPTJ010000421.1, read as the reverse complement.
AGGTGCCGCAATTCATGAGCGCATGGGGGCGGATCTACCGCCTGCTCAAGGCAGCGTTTCCCGCCGCGCGCTATCGTTGCGGAATGCAACTCGAACGCGTCGAGCAGGATGCCGGCAGCGTCACCGCGGTGTTCGCCGGCGGCCTGCGCATCCACGGCGATCTGCTGGTCGCCGCCGACGGCATGCGCTCCACGGTGCGCGCGCAACTCATGCCCGAGGCACAACCGGTTTACGCGGGCTACGTCGCGTGGCGCGGCATCGTCGACGAGCGGGACATTCCGCCCGCGATCCACGCCGAGATTTTCGAGCGCTACACGTTCTGCCTCCCGGAAGGCGAAATGATGCAGTCCTATCCGGTTCCCGGGCGCGACGACGACACGCGGCCCGGACATCGCGGCTACAATTTCGTGTGGTACCGCCCGACCGATGAGCATGTCCTGCTGCCGCAATTGTGCACCGACGCCGCGGGCCGCCGGCACGGCGCCTCGATCCCGCCGCCCCTGATCAGATCCGAATTCATCGCGGAACTGAAAGCAACCGCGCACGCAACGCTGGCGCCGCAGATCGCGGAAATCGTCGCGCGCACCGCGGAGCCGTTTTTCCACGCGATTTGCGACCTCGAATCGCCGCGGCTCACGCATGGGCGGGTAGCACTCCTCGGCGACGCCGCTTTTGTCGCGCGTCCGCACGTCGGCATGGGCATCACCAAAGCCGGCCTTGACGCGCAATGCCTGACCGACGCGATCACGCAGGCCGGCGGAAACATCGACGCGGCACTCGCGCGCTACGAACGCGAGCGGTTCCAGTTCGGCACCCGCATCGTCGCGGAAGCTCGCCGCCTGGGCGCCTATCTGCAGGCCCAGCTCAAACCGCGCGCGGAGCGCACGGCAGCGGAATTACAGCAGCGGCCCGAAGTGGTGCTGCGCGAGATCGGTTCGCCGCTGGTGGATATTCGCGATTTGGAGTCAGCGACTATAATGACAGGCACATCGCAACCACGGTTGATTCACCATGCGTATCTGTCTCGCGTCGTAGCGAAGCGGCATCAGATATGGCGTGATACGGTGGAAAGATGACTGCAAACACGGACACTTACGACTACATCGTGACCGGGGCGGGTTCGGCGGGCTGCGTCGTCGCGGCGCGACTCAGCGAGGACGGCCGCTACCGCGTGTTGCTGCTCGAGGCGGGCGGCAACGACAGCAACCCCTGGATCCACGTGCCGATGGGCTATCCGAAGGTATTCGCCAATCCGAAATTCAACTGGATGTACGAAAGCGAGCCGGAACCCGGGCTGATGGGCAAGCGGCTTTATCAGCCCCGCGGCAAGGTTATGGGCGGCACCAGCGCGATCAACGGCATGGTGTACATGCGCGGCCACCCGGCAGACTACGACGAGTGGCGCCAACGCGGGTGTGCCGGCTGGGACTGGGACGGTGTGCTGCCCTATTTCCGGAAAGGCGAGGACCAGGAGAACGGCGCGAACGCGTTCCACGGCGTCGGCGGCCCCCTGCGCGTGTCGAACCCTCCGGTTCGCCTGGAGATCGCCGAGCGATGGATTGCCGCCGCGATCCAGGCAGGGCTGCCCGCCAAAGACGACTTCAACGACGGGCAACAGGACGGAGCCGGAGATTTTCAGAGCACGATAGACCGGCGGCGCCGCGCCAGCACCGCGACGGCCTATCTCGATCCGGCGCGCAACCGCCCGAACCTGACGATAGAAACCCACGCACAGGCGACACGGATTCTGATTGAGGATGGCAGAGCGGTCGGCATCGCCTATGTCCGCAAAGGCGTGCCGCGCACCGCCCGGGCGCGCGGCGAAGTCATCGTCTGCGGCGGCGTGTTCAACTCGCCGCAACTGCTGCAGCTCTCGGGACTCGGTCCAGTTGATCTGCTGCGCAATTTGGGAATTCCGGTGATCCGCGACATGCCGGGCGTCGGCGCCGATTTGCAGGATCATTTCAGCGTCCGGTGCAACTTTCGCTGCACCAGGCCGATCACGCTGAACGACATTGCCAACAGCTTGTGGCGGCGCGTCGTGGCCGGCGCGCAATATGTTCTGTTCCGCGGGGGCCCGCTGGCGAGCAGCGGGATTGCTGCCGGCGGATATGTCCGCAGCGACGCCAGGCTCGACCGGCCCGACATTCAATTCACGTGCTGCGCTTTCAGTTACGCCGGACGCGACAGCAAGGGCGCCCAGCCGCATCCGTTCCCCGGCTTCAGCGTCGGCGCGGTGCATGTTAGTCCCGAGGCACGCGGCACCGTCCGTATCCAGAGCCCCGACCCGCTGGCGCCGCCGGCTATCGCCTTCAATTTCCTGCGCACAGCGAATGATCTGCGGATCACCATGGCTGGCGTGCGATGGGTTCGCAGGATCGCGCAGCAACCCGCGCTCGCGCCCTACATCGCCGGGGAAATCTTTCCGGGACCCGCGGTCAACACGGATGCCGAGTTCGAGCACGCCATCCGCAGCAACGGCGTCTCGGGCCAGCATGGGGTGGGCACCTGCCGCATGGGAACGGATGAACGCGCCGTCGTGGACCCGCGGCTTCGCGTGCATGGCGTGCGGAATCTGCGCGTAGCGGACGCATCGGTCATGCCATCGGTCACGGCCGGAAACACCAACGCCCCGACCATCATGATTGCCGAAAAAGGCGCTGCAATGATCCTGGAGGACGCGCCGGAAAATACGTAGTCGCAGTTCGGATCACCAGAGGGGGTATCGACTCATGAAAAGAAGAGATGCATTACTGCTGCTGGCGCTCGCCGCGGCGATTCCGGCCGCACACGCGCAAACGGGAAAAAAATGGCCCGAGAAGCCGGTGCGGATGATTGTTGCGCTCTCGCCCGGCGGCAGTGTTGATACCATCGCGCGCATGGTCGCGGCGCGGCTGTCGGAGAAGTTCGGCGAACAGTTTATCGTCGATAACCGCGTTGGCGCCGGCACCACCATCGGCACCGCGATCGTGGCGCGTGCCGATCCGGACGGCTACACCATCATGATGTTGTCGCCAGCCTTCGCTTCCAGCGCGGTCCTCTACAAACTGCCGTACGATCCGGTCAAGGCCATCGCGCCGATCGTCATGATCGCCGACGGACCGATGTTCCTCGCCATGCACCCGGGGGTGAAGGCGGGCAACCTGAAGGAGTTCATCGGACTCGCGCGCGCGAAGCCCGGTACCCTCAACTACGGCTCGGGCGGCGTCGGCAGCTCCACCCATCTTGCGACCGAGCTTTTCCGGCAGATGACGGGGACGGACCTGGTCCACGTCCCGTACAAGGGCATCGGCGCTG
>JACPTJ010000420.1 GCA_016192835.1 Betaproteobacteria bacterium | reverse complement strand
TCCGGCAATCGGTGCGCAAGCGCACCCTACACTGAAACTCAATATTTACGGTCAGCCGATGCTCTCTCGCTTCAGCGTGTTCTTCTTCAACGCACTCTCGTCGACAACGATACCGAGTCCTGGCCCGGTCGGAACATCAACGTGCCCGTCGCGAACGATAAACGTCGTTTCCGGAACCAGCGGATCAGGCGCGGTCGTGTTCAAGCCGAACAGGAACTCGCCGGCACCGAACATGCGCTTGAGCGGCGTGCTCGCGTAAAAATGTGCGCCCGCCGCCGCCTCCAGTTGAGACTGCACGGCAAGGCCGCCACAATTGAGCTGAATGTTGGCCGCTTCCGCGACGGCTGCGATTTTCTTCGCCGTGGTGAGTCCACCTATTTTGTAGAGCTTGATGCAGAATGCGTCGACTGCCCGTGCTTCGGCCAAGGCATACGCATCCTGGAGCGTAAACAGGCTTTCGTCCGCCATCACCGGCACCCCTGCGGCCTCGCGGCGGATCGCCGCCAATCCCTTGAGATCGCGCCTGGCCACCGGTTGCTCGACGTACCCCAGGCCGAATTTACTCAGCGCGCGCACGGCACTGATCGCATCGGAGACCGTCCAACCGGTATTGGGATCTACCCCGATTACCACCTCGTCGCCAACCGCCCGCCTGATCGCCTCGAAGTTCCTTACATCCTGCCGCCAGCCGCGGCGGTCCGCGGCCTTGATGCACAAGACCTTGATGCCGAATTCGTCTACGGCGCGCGTTGCCTCGGCGATCATGGTCGAGATATCGTCCGCCAGACTGACCGACCACTCGAGCGGTATCCGCGGCTGGCAACACCCGCCGAGCAGGTTGTGCACCGGCACGTTGAGCGCTTTGCCCATCGCATCGTAGAGCGCGATATCGAGCACCGCCCGCGCCGCCGGATTGTTCGCCAGCCGCGCGTCGAACGCCTCGTTGATCGATTCGATATCGAACAACTGCTTCCCGAGCATGCCCGGGCCGTAGATCTCGACAATCGCAGCCACCACGCTATGCGTCGTGTCGGCCACGAAGTGCCCCGGACTGATCGGGCGAATCTGCGCGCATCCGACGACACCATCGGCATGAATCTTGACCAGTACCGGTTTGCTGAGCAACTGCTTCGGCGGGCCCGTATCATAGCTGCCGCTCGAAAATATGCGCTTCAGCCGCACCGGAAGCTCGGTTACAAATAATTCGATTCGATCAATCATCGGTTATCCGCATTTTCAGTCCACAGTTCGCTTTCAGGATCCCCGCCTATGCGCGGGCAGTCTCCAGCAGCATGTCGGCGCCTTTTTCGCCAATGGCAATCGACGCAATGTTGGTGTTCGAAGACGGAATAGTCGGACATATCCCGGAATCGACGACGCGCAGGTTGGCGATACCATGCACGCGCAGCTCGGGATCCACCACCGCCGAGGCGTCGACACCCATTTTGCAGGTTCCGATCTGGTGCCAGCTGGTCTGCGCTGAGGAGCGGATGTAGTCGAGCAAGGCGGCGTCATCCTGAACGTCCGGTCCTGGACGCGTTTCGCGCACTACCAGCGGCTTGAGCGCCGGGCGCTGCGAGACATGCCGCGCGAGGCGCACTCCATCGAGAAAGAGCTGCGCGTCGGCTTCGTGAGAAAGATATTTCGGATCCATGGCCGCCTGCTGGAGCGGATCGCGGGACTGAATATGCATTGAACCGACCGAGCGCGGCTGCAACAGAGTAACCCCTATCGTGAATCCGGGGAACGGATCGAGACCGCCACCGGGAGTCCGGTTGTAACGATCTTCGCTGGACAACGGCTGCAAGCGCAGCACAAGGTCTGCCTGAGGTGCCTGAGGATTGCTGCGCAGGTTCGCTTGCGCCGTTGAAGAACAGATCGTGAGCAACCCTTCGCGCTTGAATATGAAACGCAGCCCCTCCTTGAATTTGAGCCACGGGCTGCACAACACGTCGTTGATCGTAATCGGCTGGGCGCACTCGAATGTGAGCCGCGTATTGGGATGGTCCCGGAGATTCTCTCCCACACCAGGCAGATGGTGCACTAATCCGATGCCATGTTTTTGCAGAATTTCGCTGTTACCGATGCCCGAAAGCTCGAGCAGTTGCGGCGACGCCAGCGGCCCCGCCGAAAGCACGACTTCACGGCGGGCGCGTACCCGGCAAGTCGAATCGCCGAGGCGGAATTCGATACCGGTTGCGCGCTTGCCCTCCATCACGACGCGCGTAACCGTTGCGCCTGGCAGTATGGTGAGGTTGGGTCGTTTGAGCGCCGGCCGCAGGTATCCCACCGAAGCGCTGTCGCGCAAGCCCTTGCGCGTCGAATACTGCAGGTAAAACGCGCCTTCATAGCTGCCGTCATTGTAGTCGTCGAGCTGCCTGATACCCGCTTCGCCGCAGGCGGCCAGATACGCGTCCGACAGCGCATCGAACTTGTCGAGCCGAGTGCAGTGGATGGGCCCGCCGCGGCCGCGAACGGCGGGATCGCCTTCGGGAAAATCCTCGAGCCGCTTGAAAATGGGCAGCAGATCCGAATAACCCCAACCGTAGCACCCTTTCTCGTCGCGCCACGCGTCGTACTCTTTCGGGTCGCCGCGCACGAACAGATTGCCGTTGACGGAACTCGAGCCGCCGATGACGCGGCCGCGCACCCATTTTTGCGGCTTGCCGTTGAGATGGGTCTGCGGGTCGGTCATGTACGGCCAGGTCACGCGCACATCGTTCAGGATGTACGCGACCAGCAACGGGATCTTGATGTTGAGACCCTTATCGCGCCCACCGGCCTCGATCAACAGCACTTGATGGCGCCCGTCGGCCGTGAGCCGATTGGCGACGGCACAGCCCGCGGAACCTGACCCGACGATCACGTAGTCGAATTCCGCACCTTCCGGAACAGAAGAAACGTACACTTGGGAGCCTCCCCGATAAACGAAAATGCCCGATTACTGTAAGGCACCCATCCGGCTCAATCGGTTTTTGTGATTGCCATCGACCCGTCGATCTGACGCGGCTGCTCCGGGCGGTGCCCTGACGCCTGCACCAAACTATACGCCAATCTAGGTATAGTACAAAGCGCAGATCATTACATAAAATAATATTTAATTATTCCAGTATCACGAACCGGTATATTATTATGAGGCATCGACGATGAATCCCGTAGCCTTTCCAGCGAATAGCCCGGCGCGAGAACTGGTTGATTTCGTTCAGGCACTCTCTCTCGATGTCGTGCCGGGGACCGTAACCGACTCTGCAAAATGGTGCCTGCTCGATTCCCTGGGCTGCGCCCTGTTCGGTTCCGTGGAGTCTTGGGCAAGGATCATGGCGGATGAAATGCTTGCGGAGCGCTCGCACGGACAAAGCAGCATCGTCGGGCACCGGCAGACAGTTGCCGCGCCGGCTGCGGCGTTATGTAACGGCACGGCGGCTCACGGCTTCGAACTTGACGATCATCTCGACGAGGCCATCGTGCATCCCGGCGCCATCATCATTCCCGCCGCCATGGCTGCCGCTGAATCCGTCGATGCGCCCGGTTCCCGCCTTTTGCTCGGATTGATCGCCGGTTACGAAACGTTGAATCGCGTCGGCCTGGCGATGGGCGTTGAACCTTCCGTGCGCGGTTATCACAAGACCGCTCTTGCCGGCCCGGTCGGAGCCGCCGTAGCTGCCGGAGTGGTCATGAACCTGAACCCCGGTCAGCTCCTTACAGCAGTCGGGCTCGCCTGTTCCACTGCGTCGGGCACCAAGAGTTTCGCGACCGGCAGCGGTGGTGGCATGGAGAAGCGCATGCACGCGGGCCGTGCGGCGGAGGCGGGTGTGCGCATGTGCCAGCTCGCCGCGCGAGGCTTCACTGCCCCGCCGACGGCGCTCGATGGGCACTTCGGATTGCTGGAAGTCATTTCCGGAAAATCAGCCCGGCCCGAATTGCTCACGTTGGATCTCGGCAGGCACTGGGCCGTGGAACACGTATA
>JACPTJ010000205.1 GCA_016192835.1 Betaproteobacteria bacterium | reverse complement strand
GGCATGATGGGCGGCTACGGCCCGGAGGCTGACCTGAATCTCACCGCAGAGCAACGCGGCAAGATCGCCAAGATCCGGGACGACGCACGGCGCAAGCAGTGGGACCTGATGGGCAAGATGCATGACGAGCGATCGCAGATGAACGAGCTGTACTACTCGGACAAACGCGACGACAACGCCCTCAGCAAGAGCTACCGGAAGATGTCCGAGCTGCGGAATCAGATGTTTGACCTGTCACTCTCCGCCCGGAAGCAGATCGATGCGGTGCTTACCCAAGAGCAGCGCGACAAGCTCAAACGCGGTGGACATGGGATGCATGGGTGACGGGGTGCGGCTGGCGGCTGGGCAAGCGCCGCGGCACCGGCATACGGCAATGTATGAGCACGATGCGAGGACGCGCGCGGCGCACCCGTCAACCCTGAGCCACTACCAGGACCGATGACCATGAATACCACTGTTGCAAGGCCAGTCAACTTCGGGGTGCTCGCGTTCGCTTTGTTGCTCGCGGTGTATTTCGGCGCGCTTACGCTGATTTCCGGCTGGAAATTCACTCTCGGCCAGTTTTCCGAGTTCTGGTACTACATAGTGCCGCTCGCTGCGGGGTTCGGGCTGCAAGTCGCACTCTTTACCCGGCTGCGGCACGTGGTGCATCAGTCCACCACGGACGCGCGCACGGTGATGGCCGCCTCCGGCACCACCTCAACGGCGGCGATGATCTCGTGCTGCGCCCATTACCTAGTCAACATCGCGCCGGTGCTCGGCGCCACCGGCCTGGTGACCTTCGCGGCCCAGTATCAGGTCGAATTCTTCTGGGTCGGGATCGCGTTCAATCTCGCCGGCATCGCCTTCATCGGCAACCGGCTTTGGAAAGCTACCAAGGAGCATGCACTATGCGTTCACGCTTAAGTACCTGGCTGTTATCGATTGTTGTCACTGTGTTTGCCGCGAGCGGCGTAACGGCAGCGCCTGCCTTGCCCACCCAAACGAGCAGCCAGTCTGGAGTCACCGTAAAAATCACGCCGCGCACCCTGGCCACCAGCACCTGGGAGTTCGAGGTGGTCTTCGATACCCACAGTCAAGAGTTGACGGACGACCTCGAAAAAACGGCTGTCCTGGTATCCGACGCTCGCGCGTCCCACTCGCCGCTCCAATGGCAGGGGGATCCGCCGGGCGGCCACCATCGCAAGGGCGTCGTGCAGTTCAAACCGGTTTCACCCATGCCGGCATCGATCGAATTGCAGATCAAGCGCAGCGGCGAAACCGCGCCGCGTTTGTTCCGCTGGCAACTCAAATGAAATCGCAGTGCCCAACCTATTTTTGTTCCACCAACTGAAAGGAGCCTACCGATGTACGGATTCAGCACTCAACTCAAGGTACCGTTCGATACTGCTGTCGCGAAAGTCACCGAGGCCCTGAAGAAAGAAGGCTTCGGCATACTGACCGATATCGACGTCAAGGCCACGCTGAAAGCCAAGCTCAACCTGGAGCATCGGCCATATCGCATCCTCGGCGCGTGCAATCCCCCGCTCGCCCACCGCGCGATCGCAGCCGATCCCGACATCGGATTGCTGCTGCCGTGCAATGTGGTCGTGCGCGAGGAACCCGACGGGACAATGACGGTCGCATTCATGGATCCCGAAGCTGTGTTGCAACTGGTTGACAAGCCGGAAGTGCACGCTATTGGCAAGGAGGTACGGGCGCTTCTGCAACGCGTCTGCGCGAGCCTCAAGGCGTAAATCTGCACAGACCGTTTGCGCAGACCAAGCCTCCGCCAAAGAAAATCTCGGGTGCAAGCGTCAGGCAGGCTTACACGGACACAAAGGAGACAAAAATGGATACAGAAAGTCTCAAAAGCCTCGGGTGGTTCCTGTTATGGGGCGGAGTTTTCTTCGTCATGATGCGCTACGGCTGCGGCCGGCACCTGATGGGCGGGCACAGCGGCCACGGCGGGCACGGCGATGCAGCACCGGGGGGTGGCGTCAAAGACCCGGTATGCGGCATGACCGTTGACCCGAAGAACGCCGCCGCAGCGGCAATGCGCGGCGGTACCACGCATTATTTCTGCTCGACTTCCTGCCGCGACAAATTCGAGCAAGCGCCGGAGCAATATGCCGGCGCTTCCACGCAAGTCGGGCATCAGCACGGAGGACATCATCATGGGTAAGCTCGATTGGCGTGTTGTCGGATCGGCAACGGGTTCGTTGCTGGCCGTATCATACGTGCTTTGCGTGGCTTACGACCTCGCTTTCGACCAACGCATGTACGAAGCCTGGCTGAAGCTGCTGCCGGGATTCACGTGGCTCACCTGGCCCAGTTTTCTGCTCGGTCTGGTCGAGACATTCCTCTACGGCATTTATATCGGTCTGGTGTTCGCGCCGTTGTACAACTTTTTTGTCAGCACGTTTTCCCCCGGGCAGCCCGGCAGGCCGTTATGAAACGAACGGGGCTTAACGCGATTGTTGCGGCCACGCGTGCGAATCCTGGCAACCCTCAATGGCGGCATTTGAACCAAAACAGGAAAAATCATGTATGGATTTGATCACGGTGGATGGATGTTCGGCGGCGGCGGCTTCATGATGCTGCTGTGGTGGCTGGTCCCGATCGCACTGGTGATAGCGCTAGCCGTTTTGTTGGCCAGGCGCGCGGGAACGGGCACCGGCGAGCGCACCGCGCTCGACATCCTCAAGGAGCGCTATGCACGCGGCGAGATCGGGAAGGACGAGTTCGAGCAGAAAAAGCGCGATCTCGGCAGCTAGGCAAATGCGCCCATGTCAAGCTTGAGTTCCCGGCGTTGGACGCGTCGAGATCAAACTGATCGATTGCGCAGGGGCTGCTGACTCGAACCGGCAGCGCATATGTGCCATGTCCTCCTGCTCCTTCCGCTGGTGGCGCTGCCCGTATTCTGGATCGTGCCGCTCGCTATAGCTCTGCCGGTTTACGGCGTGGTGCTGGCATCGTCCGCCGCGATTTATTGGTACGCCATCGAGGCGATGAGGCGGCCGGTGCAAACCGGCGCGGAAGGAATGGTCGGCGAAATCGGTGAAGTCATTGAAAGCCGCGGCGCAAAACTGTTCGTACGCGCATGCAGCGAGATCTGGCACGCCGAGTCTGCCGCCCCGTTGCATGAAGGTGACCGGGTGAAAGTGATCGCGGTGGAGGACCTGACCCTGCGGGTGGAAAAACTGGACTTCGATTAGAGGAGACCCATCGCTTGCGCACTACGCCGTCACAACCTACCGGCAAGAACATCTTATGAGCTACATCGAGACACCTGCCAATTTCCGTTTCACGTGGTACGTGAGATTGCTGTTCTGGCTGCAGCGCCGGCGCTACGGCCGCGAACTGGAACCTGCGCGCCTGTGGGGCCGCACGCCGCGCGCTTTTCTCGCCATGGCCACGATGTATGGCGCGCTCGATCGCAAGTCCTCGCCGATCGATCCGGATTTGCGGGCGCTGATCCTGGTGCGCGTATCGCAGATCAATTGGTGTTCCTTTTGTATCGACATCAACTCGGCGACCTGCCTCAAACGCGGCGTCAGCGAGGAAAAGCTTGCGGCACTGCCGCAGTTTGCGGAGTCCGCACTGTTCGACGAACGCGAAAAAGCGGCGCTGCATTATGCCGAGGCGATGACGGACAGCAACCGGCACAGCGATCCCGCGCTGATTGCCAGGCTGCGGCAGCATTTCAGCGACGACGCAATCATAGAGCTCACCGCGCTGATCGCGTATCAGAACATGTCGAGCAAGTTCAACGCCGCGCTCGGCGTCCCGGCGCAGGGCTTTTGCGCAGCCGCATGAGCCATGACGGTACTATCATGAGTGTAGACTCGACCTATCCGACGGGACCCGAAGGGCTGCCGGCGCTGGAGCGGGCGGACCCGCCTGACGTTATCCATGGGCAGCCTGACCTCGCGCGGCGGCGGGCTCTGGTCGCGGCCACGACGGCCTTGGGTGGAATCAGCGTCGCCATCACGGCCGTGCCGTTTGTCGGGAGCATGCTGCCCAGCGAAAGAGCCAAAGCGGCCGGCGCCCCGGTGGAGACCGATATCAGCAATCTCGAACCGGGAGCGCTGCTGACGGTGGAATGGCAGGGCAAGCCGGTCTGGATCCTGCGTCGCACCGAAGAGATGTTGCGGCTGATGGGAGAGGATGAGCAGCGGTTGAGCGATCCCCAATCGGCGGTTCCGCAACAACCCGCCTACTGTAGAAATCCCACGCGCTCGATCAAGCCGGGGTTCTTAGTCGCGGTTGGAATTTGCACCCACCTGGGCTGCGTGCCGACCTTTCGCCCCGAAACTGCGCCCGCCGATCTCGGCCCCGAATGGCACGGCGGTTTTTATTGTCCATGGCGCCGACCAATCTGGTAATTCCTCAGCACGGCTATTTGAGCGATTTCCGCCTGATCATCGGCACCGACGGCAAGTTGTAGAAAATCAGAAATGCGAACCATGTGGTTTCATCAACATTTTTCCCCACGAGGAGCGTAGCAATGGCAATCGATCCCGTATGCGGCATGACCGTGGATGAAAAATCTGCGGCAACCACACGCGTCCACGCAGGAACGACTTTTTACTTTTGCTCGACACACTGCGGGGCCAAATTCGAAGCCAATCCCACCGGTTATTTGAAAAAGCCGGCAACCGTAGGTGCGCACAAGGCCGGCGCGCACGCCGGCGGCGGCCCGGCGACCCAGCCACCCGCCACGGCATACACCTGCCCGATGCATCCGGAGGTGCGGCAGCAGGGCCCGGGGTCGTGCCCGAAGTGCGGCATGGCGCTGGAGCCTGAGACCGCTGCCGCCGCGCCCACGCGCACCGAATATGTCTGCCCTATGCACCCGGAAATCGTAAAGAACGAGCCTGGAGATTGCCCGATCTGCGGCATGGCGCTCGAGCCGCGGGTCGCTGCCGTCGAAGAGGAAAACGCCGAACTCGTCGACATGACGCGGCGCTTCTGGGTGAGCACCGCGCTCGCCGCACCGGTGTTCGTGATGGCCACGGTGGCCGATCTTTGGCCCGAGCTGGCCAGCCGGTTCATTTCCGCCCGCGCGCTGCAGTGGGTCGAGTTCCTGCTCGCCACGCCCGCCGTGGTGTGGGCAGGCTGGCCATTGTTCGTGCGCGGCTGGCAGTCGGTCGTCAACCGCTCGCTCAACATGTTCACCCTGATCGCACTGGGCGTCGGCGTGGCCTGGATCTACAGCGTGGTCGGAACGTTTATGCCGGGATTTTTTCCCAAGACGGTGCAGATGGAGGGCGGCATCGTCGCGGTCTATTTCGAAGCCGCCGCGGTGATCACCGCGCTGGTGCTGCTCGGACAGGTGCTCGAATTGCGCGCGCGCAGCCGCACCAGCGCCGCCATCAAGATGCTGCTCGGACTCGCCCCGAAGACCGCGCGCATCGTGCGCGCCGATGGCCGCGAAGAAGACATTCCGCTCGAGCAGGTCAAACCAGGCGACAAATTACGCGTGCGCCCCGGTGAAAAAATGCCGGTGGACGGCGTGGTCGTGGAAGGATCGAGCGCCGTCGATGAATCCATGGTCACCGGCGAATCGATCCCCGCGGAAAAGCATCAGGGCGATCGCGTGATTGGCGCCACGGTCAACGGCACCGGCGGCCTCCTGATGCGGGCCGAACGCGTCGGAGCCGACACGCTGCTCGCTCAGATCGTGCACATGGTGAGCGAAGCCCAGCGCAGCCGCGCGCCTATCCAGAGACTTGTCGACATGGTTTCAGGATATTTCGTACCAGCGGTCGTGGCGATTGCAGTGGTGACGTTCGCGGTCTGGGGCCTGTGGGGACCGGAGCCGCGTCTTGCCCACGCCATCATCAACGCGGTCGCGGTGCTCATCATCGCCTGCCCGTGCGCACTGGGACTCGCCACACCGATGTCGATCATGGTCGGCACCGGGCGCGGCGCCACCGCCGGCGTGCTGATCAAATCGGCACCGGGCGCGGCGCCACCGCCGGCGTGCTGATCAAAAATGCGGAAGCGCTCGAGATCATGGAGAAGGTCGACACGCTGGTCTGCGACAAGACCGGCACGCTCACGGTAGGCAAGCCGCGCCTGACCGGCGTGGTGGCCGCGAATGGCTTCCGCGAGAACGACATCCTGCAGCTTGGCGCGAGCCTCGAACGCGCCAGCGAGCATCCGCTCGCTGCTGCGATCGTCGGCGGCGCCGAGGAACGCAAGCTGCGTTTGCTGCCGGTGACGGACTTTCAATCGGTGACCGGCAAAGGCGTGAGCGGCAAAGTCGATGGCAAAGCGGTGTCTATCGGCAACCGCAAGCTGCTCGAAAGCCTCAACATCAATCCGGGCGCGCTCGACGAGCAGGCGGCCAAACGGCGCGCCGAAGGCGAGACCGTGATGTTCGTGACGATCGAGAGCAAGCCTGCCGGCCTGATCGGCGTGGCCGATCCGATCAAGGAATCCACGCCGGAGGCAATCCGGCAGCTGCACGAGGAAGGTTTGAAGATCGTGATGCTCACCGGCGACAACAAGGTCACCGCGGAGGCAGTCGCCCGCAAGATCGGAATCGATCGCGTCACGGCGGAAGTGCTCCCCGAGCAGAAAACCAAAGTCATCAAGCAACTGCAAGCCGAAGGCCGCGTCGTCGCCATGGCGGGCGACGGCATCAACGACGCCCCGGCGCTCGCACAGGCGCAAGTCGGCATCGCGATGGGCACCGGCACCGAT
>JACPTJ010000524.1 GCA_016192835.1 Betaproteobacteria bacterium | reverse complement strand
CCGCGCGGCATCGGATTTGAGCAGCAGCGTCCGGTCCTCGAGCACGCGGTCGTAGTTGACGCCGACTGGAATAAATACCAGATCGCGCTCGCCGTCCGGATTGAATGTTTTCAGCATGTAATCGAGCAGTCCGAGCCTGGGCGCGCGCAGCCGGCCGTCGACCGACAGCCCGCCCTCCGGATAGACCGCCTGCGGCACGCCGGCTTCCGTCGCCATCTGCACGTAGCGCTGCAACACCGTGCGGTAGAGCGGGTCGCCGGAGTTGCGGCGCACGAAATACGCGCCCATCGCGCGGATCAGCGATTGCAGCGGCCACACCCGCGCCCATTCACCCACCGCGTAGCTGAGCGCGACGCGTTCTGCGGCCAGAAACGCGACCAGCACGTAATCCATGTTGCTGCGATGGTTGATCAGAAACACCACTGCCGATTTCGGATTGACCGCGGCAAGGGCCGCGCTGTCGGCGTAGCCGAGGCGCACGCGGTAAAGAAAGTGCGCGATGCGCTTGGCGATCCAGTAGCCAATGCGGAAATAGAGATAGGCGTTGAATGCCGGAACTATCTCCCGCGCGTAACGATCGACCTGCTGCAACGCAACGCTGCGCGGCACTTCGCGCTCGCGGCAGTACGCTTCAGCCGCCGCCTGCACCCTGGCGTCGTGGAAAAGCCGGTCGATCAACACCTGCCGGCGCGTGAGCTTGAACTGCGGCAGATCGATATTGAGGCGGACGTTGATTTCCTCGATTACGCGGGAGACCTTGCGCCGGAAATACCAGCGCACCCCCGGCAACAGCAGCCACTCGAGCGCCGCCAGCGCCGCGAGCACGAGCAGGATCACGAACAGCCATAACGGCAACGCAACCGTTTGCGTCATTCCCCTCCCCTCGAAATGGCGTTACCGGATTATCATAACAGGCAGGACTGACATGCACCCAACAACGAAAAACAAGCGGCGAGCGCTGCTCGCGGGCATCGGCGCCGGCATTGGTGCTGCAGCCGCGTGGCGGCTGTGGCCGGAACAAGGCATCACCAATCCGTGCCGCGCCGCGCTGCCACTGCGTCTCGCGAACCACGAATTGGTGCAGGCGGCGTGGTCGGGCATCGAGGCGGCGAACGTGTGGGACTGCCACGCGCACCTCGTCGGCAGCGGCGATTCCGGCAGCGGCAGCTGGATCAACCCCGAGACGGAAAGCCTGCTGAATCCGCTGCAGTACGCGCAGCGGCTGTTCTACCTCAATGCCGGCTGCGCGCACGAGGCGCCGGGCCGCGTCGACCAGAGCTACATCGAGCGCATGCACAACCTCGTCGACGGCATGCGGCCGGGCGTCAAGCTCCTGCTGCTCGCGTTCGACTACAACCACCGCGAGGACGGGACCGTGTCGCTTGCGGCCAGCCCGTTTCACACGCCCAACGAGTATGCCCGGCGCATTGCCCGCAGCCACCCCGGGTATTTCGAATGGGCGGCCTCGATCCATCCCTATCGCGCGGACTGCGTCGCGATGCTCGAGCAGGCGGTGAGCGATGGCGCGCGCGCGGTCAAATGGCTGCCGGCGGCAATGGGGATCGATCCGGCGTCGCCACGCTGCGACGCTTTCTACGCGGCGCTCGCCCGGCTCGATGTGCCGCTCATCACGCACGGCGGCATGGAGCGCGCCGTCAATACCGGCAACCAGGAACTCGGCAATCCGCTGCTGCTGCGGCGCGCGCTGGAACACGGCGTGCGCGTGGTGGTCGCGCATTGCGCCTCGATGGGGGAAGACCGCGACCTCGATCGCGGCGCCCACGGTCCGTACGTCGCAAGCTTCGGGCTTTTTGCGCGCCTGATGGACGATCCGCGCTTCGAGGGGCGCCTGTTCGGCGACCTCTCGGCGATCACGCAGATCAATCGCGCTGTGCCTGCGCTTGCCTCGGTCGTCGCGCGCAGCGAATGGCAGGCGCGGCTGCTCAATGGGTCGGATTATCCGCTTCCCGGCATCATGCCGCTGTACTCGGTCAACTACCTGGTGGAGCTCAAATTCATCGAACCGGCGATCGCGCCGCTGCTCACCGAGATCCGGCAGCACAATCCCCTGCTTTTCGACTTCGTGCTCAAGCGTAATCTTCGGGTCAACGGTACGGGATTTGCCGCGGCAGTGTTCGAAACAAGAGCGTTTTTCACGCCTCGGCAGGCCGTGTCGAATCGTGATTTTTCGGGGCAGATGCGTTAAGATGCGCGCGACGGCATGACCTGATTCGGCTCTAAACGACGTTTCGCGGGAGCTCAAGGCGAAACCGCCGAGAAAGGGTAAACATGAACGAGAACTTCGTTGGCGGGGGACGGGCCATCGCAGACGGACGCGGTGGCGAAGAGCTGAAAGGTTTCTCGCGTACGGTTGCGGAAATCGAATGGCTGCTCGTGATCCTGGTGCTGCTGTACCAGATCGTGCAGGGGCGCGAGGACGAGAGCACCGCCGCGGTTTATCTGGGCTTGACGGCGTACTGCGTTTGCGTCGTCGTCTTTCGCTACCTCGGTCTGTTCCGCAGCGAATCGCGCTGGAAGCTCGCGGTCGAGACCTGGGTGATGATCGTCTTCATCACGTGGGTCCTCTATCACTCCGGGGGCCTCGAAAGCCCGCTCCTCAACCTCTATCTGCTGACCATCATCATCAGCGCGCTCACACTCGGCACGCTGAGCACGCTGCTCGAGGTGGCGCTGATCGCGGCGTGCTACCTTTTTCTCTGGTATGCGAGCAGCATGGAATCGCCGGTTGCTTCGAACGGCAACGTGGCCGGCTTCGTGACCCGGCTCGCGCCGATGCTGCTGGTCGCTTATATCACCACCATGCTGGCGGCCGATATGCGCAGCGCGATGACGCGCATCAAGGAGGTTTCCGAGACCGATGAGCTGACGGGAATTCACAATGTTCGCGCTTTCACCGCGCTTGCCAATCATTACCACAAGCAATCGGTGCGCTACCGGCAACCTTACAGCATCGTCATGGTCGACTCGGACAGCCTGAAAGGAATCAACGACAACTTCGGACACGAGACCGGCAACCAGCTGCTCAAACTGACGGTGACCTGCATCCAGCAAGGGCTGCGCGAGACCGACGTGCTGGCGCGCTACGGCGGCGATGAATTCGTGCTGATGCTGCCGCAAACCGGGACGGACGGCGCATTCGAGGTCGCCGAGCGGATACGCAAAACCATCGCGTCGACCCCGCTCAACGCCCAGGGCTCCAAGATGAGCACGACGGTGAGCGCGGGGGTGGCGACATTCCCCGATCATGGCAGGGATCTCGCGACAATAATGAATTGCGCCGATCAGGCGCTCTATGTCAGCAAAAAAGGCGGCCGCAACCGCACTTCCATGAGCGGCGATCCGCAAAAATAGCTCGGCGCATGACGCGCTGGCGCGATGCCGTTACGTAACGCAAACGTATTTCAGGGTGTTGAAGGCCCCTCGCCCCCTGTGCGGCGGGCCGGCCGGAAATAATCCGGGTTATCGTAATACCGTTCGCGCGCGTTATCCTCGCACCAGCCCGGAACGCCGAGGATCGGCACCGGGGCAAGTTCGCGCGTGGTCGCAAATCGCGCTGCATTACCGATATGTGCGGCGAGCCGCGCGTCCAGTGCCGTGAGCTGCGTGGCTGGCGGCAATTCGAAAAACGCGTCCTTGACCTCGAATATCACGCCCCGGCCGGTCACGCCGGTGAACGGCGCGAGCGCCTTTTCATAGAGCGCGTGCCCGAACAGGTAAAAACGCATGCGTTGCAGCACTTCGGTGCGGCGGTGCCAGAACAATTGCTTCCACTCGAAGCCGGTCAACAGCGCCGCGAGGGCGGGATCGCTCGCGGCGACGATCACTCCGCCCTCGTCGAACAACGTCAACGCGTCCTGTGCCGGGCCCCGGTCTTGTGCGCCGCCCGCGCGCCGCCGTTCGAGTTCCCGGTAATGGCGCTCGTTGAGCGCCGCCTTGGCGGATGGAAACGTCAGCCACACCAACGCATTGAACAAATCGTGCCAGTTGCACGAACGCACCTGCACTTCGCCGCGCAGGAAGATGCGTGGCTCGTATTTGTCCTCGAATGTTTTATGCCGCAATTGCTGCCCGACAAAGCGCAGCGGCCGGCCGGCGGCGTTCGTAACGGTCCGGTGGCGCAACGCGATGACGCGATTCAGCTCATCGCAGCTTGGCCAATACGGGCCGCGCAGCCCGCCCGCCGCCGCGCGCAGTGGCTCGAACATCGGCGAGCGTCCGGCAAAATCAGGATCCCAGGGCTCGGACATGAATCGAGGACACAAATCAGATGAGTGGATGTTAATATTACGCCAAGAGTAATTTCGGTTTTCCTTTGCGTTCTACGAATCATTCTATTGATGATCGTAAAAATGCCTGTCACCCATGATAACTGTAATGGCGGATGCCCCACCCTCACCCCTGCCCTCTCCCGCCCAGGCGGGAGAGGGGGTGTTCCCTCGCCCAACTTGCCGGTAGTGAGGAAATGTCCCCTCGCCCCGCTTGCGGGGAGAGGGCTAGGGTGAGGGGAAAGTTTGTCGTCCACTTTCACGATTCTCCGTAATGCCTGAAAAAATCGACTGTGCAGTGATCGGCGCCGGCGTGATCGGCCTCGCGATCGCGCGCGAGCTGGCGCTGGCCGGCCGCGAAGTAGTGATCCTCGAAGCCGAGGAGGCGATCGGCACCCATACCAGCTCGCGCAACTCCGAGGTGATCCACGCCGGAATCTTTTATGCGCCCGGAACGCTCAAGGCGCGCCTGTGCGTCGAAGGCAAGCAGCGCATGTACCGCTACTGCGCCGAGCGCGGCATTACGCACCAGCGCATTACCAAAATCATCGTTGCCACCGTTGACGCCCAGGTTGCCGAGCTCGGCAAATACATGCGGCAGGCGGAAGTCAACGGCGTGGACGATCTGCAAATGCTCTCGCGCGGGGAGCTGCAGCAGATGGAGCCCGAAGTTGCGGCAGTTGCGGGTTTCCTGTCACCTTCCACCGGAACCGTCGACAGCCATGCGCTGATGCTCTCCTATCTTGGCGATGCCGAAAACCGCGGAGCGTCGCTGGCGCTGAACAGCCGCGTCGAATCAGGCCGTATGACCGGCGACGGCATCCTGCTCAACGTCGGGGGCAAGGAGCCCATGACGGTGGTATGCAATACGGTGATCAACGCCGCGGGTCTTTACGCGCAGGACGTGTCGCGCCGGATCGAAGGCGTCCCGGCCGCGACGATCCCGCCCACGTTCTACGCAATCGGACATTACTACACGCTGACCGGACAATCGCCGTTCGGCCGCCACGTCTATCCGATCGCGCGGGCGGACTGGCACGGCGTGCACGTCACGGTGGATCTCGGCGGCCGCTGCAAGTTCGGGCCCGACTTCGAATGGATCGACCGCGTCGATTACCGTTTCGACGAGAGCCGCGAGGCGCACTTTTATGCGGCGATCCGCCACTACTACCCCGGCCTGAAGGACGGCGCGCTGCAGCCGGGCTACACGGGTATTCGCCCCAAGATCGGCGGCCCCAGCAAACTGGTCACCGACTTCGTGATCCAGAGCGAGCGCGACCACGGCGCGAAAGGCCTGATCGCCCTCTACGGGATCGAATCGCCGGGACTCACCTCATCGCTCGCGATTGGCGCTTACGTGCGGGAGCTGCTGGCGCATTAAGGTAGGGTGCGCTTGCGCACCACCCGGCAATCGGTACGCTCGCGCACCATCCGCCAATCGGTGCGCAAGCGCACCCTACATCGAAATCAATCACCGTTTTTCGGCGCGCTCGAGAAACGCGCCGACCTCGCGCACCCATTCCTCGCGCATGAAAATGAAGCCGTCGTTGTGGCCGCCGCGCATCTCGAGGAACTGCTTGGGTTCACGCGCGGCGCCGAACAGCGCCTGACCGTGGCTGAACGGTATGATGTCATCGCCCTTGCTGTGCGCAATCAGCACTGGTGCCGTGATCCGCGGGATGCGCTCGAGGTTCTTGTACTCGATGCGCGCCAGCCACCGCACCGGCAGCCACGGATAGACCTGCGCGCCGAGATCGGGCGCCGAGGTAAACGTCGAAGCTAGCACCAGCGCGCGCAACGGATGCTGCAGTGCAAGCCACGTCGCCACGCCGCCGCCGAGGGACTCGCCGAACAACACGATGTCCTGCGGCTGGAGTTTGCGTGCCTCGATCAAATGCCGCCATGCCGCCTCGCCGTCGCGATAGGTGCCGTCCTCCGACGGCGTGCCGCTGCTCCTGCCGTAGCCGCGGTAATCGACGATCAGCGTCGCGTAGCCGAGGCGGTTGAACATCGTCAGGTACTCGAGCCGGTGCGAGATGTTGCCGGCGTTGCCGTGCAGAACCAGCACCGCACCGCGCGCCGCCGTCGCGGGCACCCACCAGCCGTGCAGCGTCGCCCCGTCGGCTGCGAGCCGCACTTCCTCAAAATCAAGGCCCACTGCGCGCGGCGTCGCAACCAGCGCGCGCCCGACCTCTGGAAAATAGACGAGCCGCGCCTGGAACAGGAATACCAGCAGCAGGATCACCGCGTAGACGGTAATTGCCGAAATCAGAATATTGAGCACGCCGCGCATCCTAATCCTAATCCGGCAGCTCGAGCGGCAGCTCGTCCATCGCCGCGCATTGTTCGCGCAGCGCGAGGATCTGATCCTGCCAGTAGCGTTGGGTATTGAACCACGGGAAGCTCGCCGGGAACGCCGGATCGTGCCAGCGCCGCGCGAGCCACCCGGCGTAATGGATCATGCGCAGCGTGCGCAACGCCTCGATCAGCGCCAGCTCGCCGCGGTTGAAATCATGGAACTCGCGGTAGCCCGCGACCACGTGCCCGAGCTGCAAACTCATCGCCGCCCGGTCCCCGGACAGCAGCATCCACAAGTCCTGCACCGCCGGCCCGCTGCGGCAATCGTCGAGGTCGACGAAATGCGGCCCGCCGTCGGTCCACAAGATGTTGCCGGCGTGGCAGTCACCATGCAGGCGGATATTGCGCACCGCGCCGGCGCGCTGATAACACTGCGCGACGCGTTGCAGCGCGTCGTGCACAACAGTTCGATAGGCTGTCTTGAGATCAGCCGGCACGAAGTCGCGCGCGATGACAAAACGCGCCGGTTCCTCGCCGAAGCTCGCGATGTCGAGCGCTGGACGATGGCGGAACGGCTGCAACGCGCCGACGGCGTGGGTGCGGCCGAGGAAACGCCCGAGCCAGCGCAACGTATCCGGGTTCTCGAGTTCGGGCGCGCGCCCGGGCCGTTTCGGAAACAAGGCAAATCGGAAACCGCGATGCTCGTGCAGCGTCGCGCCGCCGGCCGTGGCAAGCGGCGCCACCACCGGAATCTCGCGCGAGGCAAGCTCGATCGCGAAACTGTGCTCTTCGAGTATCGCGTCATTGCTCCAGCGCTGCGGACGGTAGAACTTGGCGATCAGCGCCGTCCCGTCCTCGACCCACACCTGGTAGACGCGGTTCTCAAAGCTGTTCAGCGCGAACTGCCGGCCATCACAGCGCCAGCCGCAGGTCTCGACGGCGTCGAGTATCAGATCGGGCGTGAGGCCCCGGTATGGCAAATCGTCCGACATGGTCGATGCGGAACATAACACACTACCAGGTGAAATTTTACGCCGGGACGGGCCGGGAAAAGTTAAAATCCAATGATACGAAATCCGCTAACGCCGCTACGGCTTGAAACCACGCCATGCTGACTGCATACACCACCGCGAACGGCACGCTCAACAAGGTCCATGTCACCCAGCGCTCGGATCTTACGCCCGAGATGTTGTGGCTGGACCTTGTCTATCCGACCGAGCAGGACCGGCAATGGATCAAGCAGGCTTATGGCCAGGAACTGCAGTTCATCGAGGAACTCGGCGAAATCGAAGCCAGCGAGCGTTTTTACCGCGACGAACACGGCCTGCATCTGCATTTGTATTTTCTGCTGACCGGGGACGAAATCACGCGTAACGTCGACGTCGGCTTTACCGTCAGCAACGGGCGTCTTTATACGCTGCGCGGCGACGAACTCCCCGAATTCCGCTCGTTCTACAGCCAGGCCGCCAAGAATCCCGAACTGTGCGGCAGCGCGATGGCGATCCTGGTCGGCATCATCGCCGTCCGCGTCGGCATGATGGCGGACACCTACGAGCGCCTGGAGTCGGAACTCGAGCCCGTGAGCCTGTCCATCTTCCGGAGCACATCCCAAACCATGCCGCGCGTGCTCGAATCGCTGGCGCGCATCGAGGACATCAACGGCAAGTCGCGGCTCGGACTGCTCGAGAACAAGCGCGCCTATGCCAGCCTGTCGCGCAGCAGCGAGGCCGCCGCACAGGCCGAAACTATCAACGATATTCTGCTCGACGTCGATTCGCTGATGACTTACTCGAGTTTTCTCGCCGAGCGCGCGAAATTCCTGATGGACGCCGCACTCGGCATGATCAACATCTGATCGCGAGCATCTACGGCATGAATTTCCGCCACCTGCCCGAACTCGAATGGTATTTCGGCTATCCGCTGGCGCTGGTGCTGATGCTGATCGTCGCGATCGGCCCTATCCTTTACCTCAAGCGCAAGGGCTGGCTGTAAGCTCCGGTTCCACCAGGGATGAGGTTATTGCGCCTCACGCCTGCATCCTCACGCCGACGGCAGGCCGGCACCCGGATCGAGCAGCTTGAGACCCTTGAAACATTGGTATCGACAGCGGGAATCAAGGCTTGCCGCGCAGTTCCGCAATCAGGCGGTCGCTCGAGAGGCCGCGCCCGAGGTAGCCGCAGGCGCGCGTGACCGGATCGTCAGCGCTCAGTTTCTTCACGATCAACTTGCCTTTTTCCGCACTGAAGCTAAGCACCGTCCCTGCCTGGATGCCGAGTTTGTCGCGCAATTCCTTGGGTATCGTCACCCGTACTCGTTCCGCAACCGTCGCTTTCATCAAAGCCCCGCAGAACTCTCGGAACTGCTCGGGCGAGAACTCGTAACAGGTTCCTCACAACTTTAATTACGGCGCGTCCGCATCATGGGCGTCGCTGTACAAGCCGCGGTTAAAGAGCGTCATTTGAGTGGAGCGACGACTACGCCGCGCAGCCCGGCCCGCTCGATCGCGGACCTGACCAGCCCGTCCGCCTTAGCCTCTTCGACGAACTTGCCGATGTACAATGCGGCGGCAGCGTCGCGCCCCTTGGGCACGCTCATGCCGATCGGTTCGACGAGGATCCGGCCGTCGAGAACTCGCGAACCCGGTTGCTTCGCGGCTATGGCGAAGAGCCCCGGTTTGCCTATGGAAATTACGTCCGCCTTTCCGACCTCGGCTAGGGCGAAGAGCTCAGCGACGCTCTTAGTGCGGACCAGCGTCGCATTCTTCAGCGTGCGGGAAAGATGAATGTCGGTACCGGATCTTTCGAGCACCCCTACCCGGACCCCGGGCTTGTCCACGTCCGACACCGTGGCGATAGAGACGCCAGCGAGGACAAGGTAGCCGTGTTCGAGTTCCATGTACGGCGCTGAGAAATCCATCACCGCCGCGCGTTCGGGGACGATTCCTGTCAGCGCGACGTCCCATTCGCCGGACTTCGCGCCTCCGATCAGCACAGGGTTGCCAGTATAGACGACCGGATCGAACGGCACACCGACCCGCCGCGCGAGCTCCTTCCCGAGATCGACTGCAACGCCTTTCAGCTCGCCCGTCGCGGAGTCTTTCATTCCATAGATCACCGCCGTGATGAATGCGACTCGGAGCTTTCCCGTCGGTGCCAGAGCCGCCTTCGTCTCAGGGCTCGGCGCAGTCTGCGTTCCCGCGCAGCCGCTGATGAACAGTCCGACAACCCCGGCGATCAACCAATCATGTACTCGCATAGTGCCCTCCCTGTAATCAAAGTGATATTACTGTCTATCGGGAAAAATCATGTTGACACCCGGGTTTCGTTCTCGCAATGATCTGACTTTTGCTGCGGCATGAATTCCAGGCATGAGGATGGAGCTGCGCGACATCGAGTACTTCGCCGTAGTGGCCGAGCATGGCCACGTGGGACGCGCCGCGGAAGCTCTGGGGCTGGGTCAGCCCGCACTCAGCAAGAGCCTACGCCGGTTGGAGCGGGCGGCGGGGGCGCGACTGTTTGCCCGCACCGCAAAGGGAATGGAGCTGACCCCGGCGGGCACAGCATTACTGTCGCGGGTGCGTCGCCTGAGGCTGGCGCTCGACGATGTCGCGCAGGAGGTCGCCGATATCGGTCAGGGTCGCGCCGGACATCTGCGCATCGGCGTGGCTGGCGGCTTCCTCGTGGACCCGGTGTCGGAGGCCTGCAAGACGCTTCTACGGAGCGCTCCGGATGTAACGCTGAGCGCAACTGTCGAGACGGGGGATACGCTGCTGCCCGCATTGCTGAATGGAGAACTGGACCTGGCGGTCCTCGCCATGACAGCGCCGCCCCACGAAAACGTCGTTCAGGAGCATCTCTTCAATGAGGAGTTTGTGGTCATTGCGTCCCATCGCCATCGGCTGGCCGGACTCAAGCGGGTAACAATCGCCGATCTCGCGCAGGAGCGGTGGGTATTGTCGGTGCCCGGAGCGCTGGCATCGCAAACACTTTTCCGGGCGTTCGAGGCGGGTGGACTGCCACCTCCACGCGTTGTCGTAAGTACACCCTCACTCCAACTGCGCGATAATCTCGTGTCGGCGACCGACTTGCTGGGCTATGGTTCGTCGCGGGTCGCGCGGATTGCCGCGCCGCATGCGCGTTTCCTCGAAATTCGCGTCAAGGAGCTGGAATGGATACGGCGTGTCGGCGTGGCCTATCGCAAGGACGCCTACCTCTCGCCCGTCGCGCGGCGGTTCATCGAGTTACTCAAATCAGCGGTGCGAGAAACCGGAAAGGTGACGAAATAGCGCGTTGTTACGCCACCATTGCTCGCCGCCCGCATCGTGTGACCCGTCATATGGCTCTCAAACGTTATAAAGGTCCCGGCGGCACGCTCATCGTGCTGGAGCACACCTCGAAAATCCTCAAGGACAATCGACTCGGCGACCCGCACGTGCGCAAGCTCGGCGTGTGGCTGCCGCCGCAGTATAACGGTGCGGGCAGGTGCCGCTTCCCGGTGCTCTACGATTTCGTCGGCTTCACCGGCTCCGGCCTTTCGCACACCAACTGGAAGCCCTTCGGCGACAACGTTCCCGAGCGCGCGGCACGGCTCATCCGCGCGCAGAAGATGGGGCCAGCGATCTTCGTCTTTCCGGACTGCTTCACGGCGCTCGGCGGCAATCAGTACGTGAACTCACCGGCGATTGGCAACTACGGCGACGGGTAGGCGCCAGCACCCCATGAAAGCGTATCAGATGCAGGCGCGGGCGCGGCTCGAGCGCGATGCGGTAAATGCAGGATGCGGCTCGCAGGGGCGCCCCCTTGACGAGTGATGCATTATTATATAAATTGCATCAATCCTATATAAAGGTATCAATTATGCGCACCACCATCACCATTGAAGACGATGCGTTTGCTGCAGCCAGAGCGTACGCCCGGGCGCGGGCGCTTAAGCTGGGGCAGGCTGTGTCCGAGCTGATTCGCCGGGGTAGCGCGGAGAAGCTGCCGATCAAACAAGAAAAAGGCATCTGGGTATTTGACCTGCCGTCCGACTCCCCGCGCGTGACGGCACGGCAAGTGCAGCAGATGCTAGACGAGTCGGCATGAGTCACCTGCTCGATGCCAACGCCTTGATAGCCCTGGGCTGGCCCACACACGAGCACCACCCGCGCATGATCAGCTGGTTCAGCCAACATGCCCGCGCTGGATGGGCGAGCACAGCATTCACGCAATCAGCATTCGTCCGCATCGTTTCCCAGCCGGCGTTTTCAGGCCGCTCCATCGCTGTCAGCGAAGTGGC
Organism: Betaproteobacteria bacterium; assembly: GCA_016192835.1. Taxonomy (GTDB): domain Bacteria; phylum Pseudomonadota; class Gammaproteobacteria; order Burkholderiales; family SG8-41; genus PALSA-1004. Next base: position 3,486 of record JACPTJ010000524.1, on the reverse strand, counting down.
GGAACTGCTGTTACGCAATACGGCTCATCCCAAACACCGGCTGGTGGCACTGGATTTCGGCTTTGCCGATGTTTGGGCCGCCTGCACCGGCGGGATCCTCGGACACCGGCAAATCACGGATGCATGGCTGCTGACCGCCGCCATCCGCAGCGGGATGAAGTTGCTTACGTTCGATGCGGGCGTAGAGCAGCTGCTGGCGAATACGCAGGAACGTAGCAAGCACGTGACAGTGTTGCATTCATGATGAATTGGGCGCGCCGGGCGGATGAAATTTTCCTGATCGCGAGCATCTACGGCATGAATTTCCGCCACCTGCCCGAACTCGAATGGTATTTCGGCTATCCGCTGGCGCTGGTGCTGATGCTGATCGTCGCGATCGGCCCTATCCTTTACCTCAAGCGCAAGGGCTGGCTGTAACCACCGGCTGCGCAGCTCAATCCACCCGCGCGCCGGAGTCTTTCACCACCTTCGCCCACTTGACGAAATCCTGCCTGATGATGGTGGCGAATGCTTCAGGCGTTCCTCCGGCAGCGTCAGCGCCTTGCGCATTGAGGAGGCCCTTCAAGCCAGCTGCCGCCAACGCCTTGTTAAGATCCGCATTGATGCGGGCAATGATTGTCCGCGGCGTGCCCCTGGGGACGATGATGCCGAACCAGTTCGTCACCTCATAACCCGGCACGGTCTCGCCGATGGTCGGCAGTTCCGGCATCGCGCCCGAGCGCCTGGCGCCGGTCACCGCGAGTCCGCGCAGCTTGCCCGCTTTGACCTGCGGGATCAGCGGCACCGCGCTCGCGATGGTGACGCTGACCTGTCCCGCAATCAGATCGGTCAGCAGCGGCCCGGTGCCCTTGTACGGGATGTGCGTCATGGCGACGCCCGCCATCGACTTGAACAGTTCCATCGCGAGATGGCTGGACGAGCCCGCGCCCGCCGAAGCGTAGTTGATTTGTCCCGGCCTGGTTTTCGCAACTGCGACCAGTTCCTTTACCGATTTCGCCGCAAAGCCCGTGTTGGATGCCAGCATCAGCGGCACCGCGACGAACTGGATCACGGCGTCGAAATCCCCGACGGCGTCGTAGTTGACCTTCCGGTAGAGGTGCGGATTGATCACGTGCGGAATCGATGTGAACAGCAGCGTGTAGCCGTCGGGTGCAGCGCGTGCCGTGATCTCGGTTGCAACCAGGCCGCCGGCGCCGCCGCGATTGTCGACCACCACCTGCTCGCCCAGGCTCGCCGTGAGCTGCTGCGCCGCGATGCGTCCCAGGATGTCGGCGGCACCACCGGGCGGGAACCCCACCACCAGCCGCACCGGCTTGGTGGGATAGGACGGGGCCGCAGCGAGTACACTGGCCGCGGCGAGGCACAAAACGATGAATGCGGAATAATGCTTCATCCCTCCCCCTCAAGTCAGTCCACTTTCGCGCCCGAAATCTTCACCACCTTGCCCCATTTTACAATTTCGGTCCTGATGAACTCGGTGAATTGCTCGGGCGTGTTGCCGACGAAGTCGGCACCGTCGGACGCGATGCGATTGGTGACCTCGGGCATCTTGATGATGCGCACGATCTCAGCGTGGAGCTTCGTGATGATTTCGCGCGGCGTTCCGGCCGGCGCCGACACGCCGAACCACGAGCCCGTCTCGAAGCCTTTCAAGCCCTGCTCGTCGAGCGTCGGCAAATCGGGAACGACAGCTGCACGTTTGATGCTGGTTACCGCGAGCGGGCGCAGGCGGCCGCTCTTGACGTGCGGCAGCACCGACACCATGGCGCCGAAATAGACCTCAATGTGGCCGGCTGCGACGTCAACCAGCGCAGGGGACGCGCCCTTGTACGGCACATGGATCATCTTCACGCCCGCCATGGTTTTGAATAGCTCGCCGGCAAGGTGATGCGGGCTGCCGATCCCGGTCGAGCCGTGGCGCAGTTGATCCGGGTGTTTTTTGGCGAGCGCGATCAGTTCCTTCGCGCTCTTTACCGGCACTGAAGGATGCACCACGACCATGCCCGGCACTTTGGCGAGATTCGTGATGTGGGCGAAATCTTTCACCGGGTCGTAGGTGAGCTTGCCGTAGAGCGTCGGATTGATCGCGTTCGCGATCGTCGGCATGAACAGCGTGTAGCCGTCGGGCGCGGAGCGCGCCGCGATCTCCGAGCCCAGATTGGTGCCCGCGCCCGGCCGGTTCTCGACCACCACCGACTGCCCCCACGCCTCGGTAAGCCTGGCCCCGACTGCGCGTGCCAGAATGTCGGCACCGCCGCCCGGCGTGTAGGGAACGATGAAACGGATCGTCTTGGTCGGGTACTGCTGTGCGCCCGCACTCATTGCAACGAGCATCAGCCCCGCGCCGGCGCATGCAATCCAACGCGGCGTCCTGCGGTTTAGTTTATTACTCACCTGATTGCCTCCTGATAGTTTTCTTGCCTCAGCCCTCACGCCTCACGAGCATAACAGCGCCATGCGCAGTATTACCAGCCCAATACGTAAGCCGGCCTGCGCGGATCGGCACCGCCATGCAACACGCCGGTCTTGTGATCGACCACGATAGTGCAAGGCGCGCCGGCGAGCCACGTCCACTCGTCCCACCAACAGACCTTGTGGCCAAGCTGCGCGAGTTCGTCGCCGGTCGCTTTCGGGATACGCGCTTCGAGATAAAGCCGGCCCGGAAAATAATCGTGCGGCTCGAACGAGCCCGGAAAGCTGTAGTTGGCAAACCGCGGCGCCTCGATCGCGCTCTGCGCATCCATGCCGAACACGTTGACGTTCAGGAATACCTGCAGCATCGCCTGCGGCTGCACGTCGCCGCCAGGCGTGCCGAAGGGCATCAGCACCTTGCCATTCCTGAACGCGAGCGCGGGACTGGGTGTGAGCCGCGGCCGCTTGCCCGGCGCAACCGAACTCGGATGGGTGGGATCGGCCCACGATTGCGTACCCCGGCCAGAACACAGTATTCCCACGCCGGGCACGAGCGGGGAATTGTTGGAGCCGTCCGATGGCGTCGCGGAAAACGCATTGCCATGCCGGTCGATGCAGCATACGTAGGTGGTATCCCCGGGTCCCGGCGCTTCATCGGGCTGCGGCTGCGTCATCCACCGATGCGGCAGATTGAGGAGCGTCGCGGGGTCGCCCGCCGGCGGCATCCCGGGCCACGCGCGGTCGGGACGTATCATGCCGCGGCGGTGCGCGGCGTAGCCGTCCGACATCAATCCCCTGAGCGGCACTTTGACAAAATCCGGATCGCCGAAATGCTGATGACGATCGGAGAAGGCCAATTTGAGCGCTTCGGTCACGACGTGAATGTATGCAGGCGAATTGTGCCCCATCGCCAGCAGGTCGTAGCCCTTGAGGATATTGAGCGCCATCGGCAGCACCGGCCCCTGCGACCACGGCCCGCACGCATGAATTTCGATGCCGTTGAATTTCGCTTTAACGGTCGGCTCGAACTTGATGCCGAATTCGGTGAAATCCGCCATCCGCATCAGGCCGCCG
>JACPTJ010000523.1 GCA_016192835.1 Betaproteobacteria bacterium | reverse complement strand
GGCTGGCCGATCGCGTCTATTGCGGTCCAGCCGAACATCCGCTCGGCCGCGGCGTTCCACGACACGATGGTGCCGTCGAGCGCGCAACCGACGATGGCGGTGTTCGAGTTCTCGACGATGGCGGCGAGCATCGCTTGTGCCGCCGCGCCGTCCTGCTCGCGGTACCAGTCGTGAGAAAGCCCAACCCTCCACCAGTCGGAAACGAGCCCAGTCCGTCTGCGTTCCATGTTTGCCCGCCGCGGCTGCCGGGATTGCTGCAACCGTTGGTACGGTTCTTGGGCACCGCGCACCGACAACGCCTGGTAGATAAGGAGATACGCGATCGCATTGTAAAGGTGGCCCGGCAGGTTATTGATGTCGGTGACGTCCCCGTAGAAGGTGAAGAAAAGTTCGGAAAGCAGGATCACGCAGCATGCCGTAAACAACCGGCGCAAGTAATCAGCGCGCTCGATGCGCAGTCGGGCAAAGAAAACCGCTGCCGCCAGCGCATAAACAGCAATCAGGGTGTACTCCGCTCCTGTCTTGAACGCAGTCGGCCCCTGGCCGGGAATGAATGTGGCCGGCAGTGCGCCCTCGAAATACAGCACCAGCCAGTAAACCAGTGCTGTAATCCCCAAGGCAGCAACCAGCAGCCAGTACCGGGTCCGAGGTGAGGCGAACGGCCGCCACGGCCTGAGCGCTGCAGACAGCAGGGCGCAGGCGACCAGCCCGCGGGCCGCCAGCCAGAAGTCGATGGCCTTTGCCTCGCTGCTGGGGGTGACGAAATCCGGCATCCCGGGAAAAGCCATGGTGTAGGCAAAATCGATAAGACCCACGGCAAGGAAGGCGCAGGACAACAGCACGCTGTTTCCGATGCGCTCTCGGCTGTAAGCAACCCACCCCACGGCGAAAATCAGTATCGAAACGACAATGACGAACATCTGCAGCACGGATTGCAGCGGCAGATAGGCTGCCAGGCTTGCAACGCTTTGCTGGGAGGGGAATACGCTCACAGCGATCAGAATAAGCAGCAGCGCCGCCAGCAGCGCAGTGAGCTCAACGCCGAGAACAGAAAACACACCACCGCCGTGATCCGGCCGGTCAGGATTCCTGGCCGTGCGATCGAGTGTCTCAACGCGGGTTGGCATGTTCGTTTTCCTTTGTTCGTCGCAAACCAGCGGCGGGAGGCCGCGAATCGCGGCAACACCCACGCCGCAGCTGTGGTTTACAGCGGCATCGAAAATAGGTGGGGAGACGCTAGTATATACGGAAGCGCCCGCTGTTGAGTCCGGTCAGGCATGGACGGGCGGGGCCTCGTTCAACACCAGCCAGTACAACCCCAACTGGCGGCTGGTTTCAATGAATCGGGAAAAATCCACCGACTTGCGCACATAACTGTTGGCCCCGAGGCTGTAGCTTGCCACCATGTCTTTTTGTTCCCTGGAGGTGGTCAGTACCACTACCGGAATGTACCTGGTCCTCTCGTCGGCGCGTACGCGCTTCAATACTTCGAGGCCATCCACTTTGGGCAGCTTCAGGTCGAGCAAGATGACGTGGGGCATGACGCGGGTGTCGCGCCCGGCATGCGCACCGGTCGCAAACAGGAATTCCAGCGCCTCTTCGCCGTCGCTGCAGATGACGACCTCATTCAAGATGTCGGCCCCCTTGAAGGCGAGCAGCGCCAGGTCCCGGTCGTCAGGGTTGTCCTCCACCAGCAGGATTACCTTATTTGCGTTTTCGTTGCTCAAGTGGCCTCTCCTTTTTGCGAGGTTGTGATTGCGTCCCTGACGCAACGTGGCAGGGGGAAATAAGTGGTTCGGCGGCGTTCAGGCAGTTTTATCTCGTCGTGGACGCAGGCATATGCCGGGGCCACGCATCAATAAACGGCACCGTTCGAATTTAACTTGAGCCGCAGGCCGGACAATTCACGCAAGCGCGCCGGCCCACCGCAATCGGGCCTGTTCTAAAGTTATTTCGTTTGCTGCCGTATTCGAAGCATTGAATAAAACTTTTTGTCCCTGCGGGTGCGATGAGATGTCAATGCCAAAGCACGGCGCCAGAAGGCGGATGTTGCTGCTGTGCGCCGGTCTGGCAATCGCCGTGGCGGGCGCCCAGGTCCATTTGATCAGCCCTGAAGGCGGGTTGACCGTGCTGCTGATGTCGGCCCTCATCAGCATGGCTTTGGCCGGGGCGCTCATTGCTTTGGGCCTCATGACCCCTAAAGCGAAGCACGAGCCGGTAACGGCAGCGGAAGACCCGGCGGCTGAGCGCGGAGCCGGCGTCGATCTGGCAGCCCAGGACATGAAGGTATTTTGCAATTCGCAGTTGGACGATTATTTTGCGGGCATCAAAAGCGAGCTGAATCAGGTGGACAGGCTGGTGGGCGACGCGGTCGGCAACCTGGTTGCGAGCTTCAAGTACATCGGAAAACTGACGCGTTCCCAGCAGGAGATTTCGCAGGCGATCGCGCGATTGGCGGCCTTCGGCCGCGAGGCCGGGACCGGCGAGCCGGCCGGACAACTGCTGGCACGGCAGACGGTGATTACCGGCCAGATCGAGCAGGAAGTTGACGCGGCAGTGATATCACGCCAGTTCGGGGATTTGGTGGCCCAACTGTTGGCGCACACCAAGTTCCGCGTTGATGCCATCGGCGCGGCGCTGCAGCGCATCGACCGGTACGATGCAGAACAGGAGAGTGGCGAACTTGCGTGGAAACCGTGGCGGATACACAAAGGGATTTCCATGGCGGTGTGCGCGGCCAATGCGGCCAGCCGCGGAAAACCGGTGGTTCAGCACGGGATGCAAATAGGCGAAGTGGAATTGTTTTGAATGGGGTGTAGGGTGCGCTTGCGCACCATCCGGCAAGCGGTGCGCAAGCGCACCCTACACCTACCGGTGACTGGTGATTGGTGACTGGTTGTAATAGCGACCGAGGAGTAACGAACATGGTTAAGACAATTCTTGCGGTAGATGACTCCGCTTCCATCCGGCAAATGGTTTCCTTCACGTTGAAGGGCGCTGGTTACGAGGTCGTCGAGGCGGTCGATGGCGAGGATGCTCTCGACAAGGCAAAAAATCATACTGTCAGCCTGATCCTGACGGACATCAACATGCCGCGCATGGACGGCCTGGACCTGGTCAAGTCGCTGCGGGTTCTGCCGCGTTACAAAATCGCTCCGATCCTGGTGCTTACCACCGAATCCAGTGAAGCCATCAAGGCCGAGGGCCGCGCTGCCGGGGCCACCGGCTGGCTGGTCAAGCCATTCGATCCGAAGCGGCTGCTGGAAGTGGTCAAGAAAGTCATCGGCTGAGGAGCAGTCCCGTGAGGGCCAAATTGTTGCCAACACCGCGGGACACAGGGATACAGCGCAAGGGATTGAGGAGCATTTGCGCTTCTGTTCCGCAAATTGGCGCCGTTTCGACGCTGCTACGCTAGCGGATGAACAAATGATCCTGACGCAGGACGACAAGTGAGCACAGACCTCAAGCAGTTCTACCAGGTGTTCTTCGAAGAAGCCGCGGAACTCCTGGCGGACATGGAAACGCTCCTGCTGGCGCTGGATGTCAGCTCACCCAACCCCGAAGATCTGAATGCGATCTTCCGCGCCGCCCATTCCATCAAGGGCGGCGCCGGCACTTTCGGTTTTTCCGACATGACCGAGCTGACCCATGTGCTGGAATCGCTGCTCGACAAACTGCGCAAGGGCGAGCTTGGCGTGCGCAGCGAGATGATCGACGTCTTCCTGCTAGCCAGCGATGTCCTCAAAGGGCAGCTTGCGGGCCACCGCGGGGAGGGGGAGGCGGACACCGCAGCCGCCGTGGACGTGTGCGCGAAGCTGAAACAACTTGCCACCGGGGTCGGCGCTCCCGCCAAACCGGCGGCGCCTGCTCCTGCCGCCGCACCATCCGCTGCGGTTCCGCAACAGACTTTCCGCATCGAATTCTCGTACCGAGGCGTCAACGCCAAAGTCATGGAAAACCTGCTTTCCGATCTGGGGCAGCGGGGGATTCTTGAAAACCTCAGCCTGCCTGCCGCAAGCGGGCGCGGGAAAACCGGCAAGAAGGCAGGCAAGAAAGCGGGCGAGCCAGCCGTTCAACAGTGCGTACTGCGGCTCACCACTGGCGCCAGCGAAGAAGACATCTGGGAAGCGCTGGCCTTCGTCGTGGACCCGGCCAACCTGAAAATCGAAGTAGCAGCATCACCCAGCGCAAACGCAGGCGCCTTGCCGCCTGCTGATTCCGATAAACCGAATGCAGGCGATGTTCAGCAGGACTGCGGCTACGGTTTCTTCCATGAGGTGCCCACAGCGACCGCCGCGGCTGCGGTTGCCGAACATGCAGAAATTGCCGTGGCGGAAGCAGCGCTGGTCAGATCGCCCGGCCGGCGAGTGACGGACAACGCTGACGCAGCAGTCGCCAAGGTGGGGCGCCGAGGCGACGACAAGCTGGCAGCCGCCGCCGGCGAAACTTCCTCGATTCGCGTCAGCATCGAGAAGGTGGACCAGATGATCAATCTGGTGGGGGAACTGGTGATCACCCAGGCCATGCTCGCGCAGACCGCATCCCAGGTGGACCCGGTGATCTACGAAAAGCTCCTCAACGGCATGAGCCAGTTGGAGCGCAATACGCGTGACCTGCAGGAATCGGTGATGTCGATGCGCATGATGCCCATCAGTTTCGTGTTCAGCCGCTACCCGCGCGTGGTGCGCGACCTGGCGGCAAAGCTCGGGAAGCAGGTCGAACTGAAAACCGTCGGCGAAGGGACGGAACTCGACAAGGGACTGATCGAAAAAATCGCCGACCCGCTGACCCACCTGGTGCGCAACAGCCTCGATCATGGCATCGAGTTGCCCGAGCAGCGCTTGGCCGCCGGCAAACCGGCCAAAGGCGCCATCACGCTGCGGGCTTTCCATCAGGGCGGCAGCATCGTCATCGAAGTGGGCGACGACGGCGCGGGGCTGAACCGGGAAAAAATTCTCGCCAAGGCCAGGGAACGCGGGATGGCAGTGCACGACGGCATGCCCGACCAGGAAATCTGGCAACTGATATTCGAAGCCGGGTTTTCAACCGCGGCAGTGGTCACCGACGTGTCCGGCCGCGGCGTCGGCATGGATGTGGTGAAGCGCAATATCCAGGCCATGGGCGGGCGCGTGGAAATCGACTCGGCGCTCGGGGTGGGAACCCGTATCTCGATCCGCCTGCCGTTGACGCTCGCCATCCTCGACGGACTATCGGTGTCGGTCGGCAGCGAGATGTTCATCGTGCCGCTGACTTACATCGTCGAATCGCTGCAGCCGGCAGCCGCCGACGTCAAGACCGTGAGCGGACGCGGGCGCGTGGTCCACGTGCGCGGCGAATACCTGCCGTTGGTCGCGCTGCACGAAGTATTCAATCTCCAGACCAAAGTAACTGAAGTGCACAAAGGCATCGTCGTCATTCTGGAAGTCGAGGGGCGCAAGACGGCAATGTTCGTCGACGCGCTGGTGGGGCAGCACCAGGTCGTGATCAAGAGTCTGGAATGGAATTACCGCCGCGTACAGGGCGTCTCCGGCGCCACCATCATGGGTGACGGCAAGGTGGCGCTCATCCTCGACGCGGAGGGGCTCGTCACGGCATCGCAGCACGAATTCGCGCAGGCGGCCTAAAGCCCGCGCCGGATCGACCGTAATACTTTCCATAAAGGAGTGTGCGAAATGCCACAACTACAGACCGCAGTCGCAATCGAATCGGCAGCCGCCGGCCACATGGCAAACGAATTCCTTACCTTCAAGTTGGGAAGCGAGGAATACGGCATCGAGATTCTGAAGGTGCAGGAGATTCGCTGCTACGAAGCGGTGACCCATATCGCCAACGCGCCGGAGTTCATCAAGGGCGTGGTCAACCTGCGCGGCATCATCGTGCCGATCGTGGACATGCGCATCAAGTTCAATCTCGGTGAGGCGGAATACAACGAGTTCACGGTGGTGATCATCCTGAACGTGGCGGGGCGCGTGGTGGGAATGGTAGTGGACGGTGTATCGGACGTGATTCAACTGGCGGCGGAGCAGATCCGGCCGGCGCCGGATTTTTCGGCATCGACGTTCGATACCCAGTACATCACCGGGCTGGGCACCCTCGACGAACGCATGCTGATCCTGGTGGATATCGAGAAGCTGATGTCGGGCAGCGACATGGCGCTGATGGAACAGGCGACGCTGCAATAGCGCGTGCTGATCCTGGCGGACATCGAGAGGCCGATGACCGGCAGCGACATGATACCGGTGGACAGCATCGGTAAATAAGAGCGCAACAACTTTGTAACTCGCGAGTTATGCAGGATTGCCGAATCCGCACGCTTGAAGGGGGCTGGAAATGTTTAAGAACTTGACGATCAGATCGCGGTTGATATTCGTCATCGGGCTGCTATCAGCGCTGCTGGTCGGCATCGGCAGCCTGGGCCTGGTTGGCATGAACAAGGCCAACGACGGGTTACTTGCGGTTTACCAGGAACGCATGATTCCCATGGGCGAGATCGCGGCAATCCGCGATCTGCTTCTGCGGAACCGCCTGGCGATCGCGGTTTCGCAGATGACACCCACGCCCGAGGAAATCCGAAGGAATACCGGGATCGTCGAGAAAAACATCGCCGAGATCAGCGGTATCTGGGAAAAATACGCGGCCCGCTCCCACGTGCCGGAGGAAAAGAAGCTGGCGGACAAATTTGCCGAAGACCGCAAGAAACTCGTCACCGAGGGCCTGAAGCCGGCCTTGGCGGCGCTGGGTGCAAACAACATCAAAGAGGCTACCCGAATTGTCGTTGAGGCCATTCGCCCCTTCTATGTGCCGGTGGGCGAAGGAATCAACGCCCTGATGAAGCTGCAACGCGACGTGGCCAAGCAGGAATACGACCAGGCGCAAAGCCGTTATGCCACGATCCGCAACGTTTCGCTTGCCGCGATGACGTTGGGCGTGCTGCTGGCGTTGGTGGTCGGTTTCTTCCTGGTGCGCGCCATTGTGGTGCCGCTGAACGAAGCAATCGCCGTCGCCAATGCCGTTGCCTCGGGCGATCTCACGAGCCGGATTGAAGCCCATACCACTAATGAAACCGGGCGTCTGTTGCAGGCCTTGAAGCTCATGAATGAAAACCTGGTGAATCTGGCGGGCGAAGTGAGGAGCAGCACGGATTCCATCACCACCGCTTCCAAGGAGATTGCCTCGGGCAACGCGGACCTGTCGCAGCGCACCGAAGAGCAGGCCTCATCTCTGGAAGAAACCGCCTCCTCGATGGAAGAACTCACCAGCACGGTAAAGCAGAACGCGGAGAATGCGAAGCAGGCCAACCAGTTGGCGGCGAGCGCCTCCGAGGTCGCGGTCAAGGGCGGCGCGGTGGTGGGCAAGGTGGTGGACACCATGTCCTCGATCAACGAGAGCTCGAAGAAGATCGTGGACATCATCGGCGTCATCGATGGGATTGCGTTTCAGACCAACATCCTCGCGTTGAACGCGGCGGTGGAAGCGGCGCGCGCGGGGGAACAGGGACGCGGGTTTGCGGTGGTGGCGACCGAGGTGCGCAACCTGGCGCAGCGAAGTGCGGCGGCGGCGAAAGAGATCAAGGCGCTGATCGGCGACTCGGTGGAGAAAGTCGGCACCGGCACCAAGCTGGTGGATGAAGCGGGCAAGACGATGGACGAGATCGTGAGCTCGGTGAAGCGGGTGACCGACATCATGGCGGAGATCTCGGCGGCCTCGCAGGAGCAGAGCTCCGGGATAGAACAGGTCAATCAGGCCGTCATGCAGATGGACGAAGTGACGCAGCAAAACGCGGCGCTGGTGGAAGAGGCGGCGGCGGCGGCCGAATCGATGCAGGAGCAGGCGCAGAACCTCACGCAGGCGGTCAGTGTGTTCAAGCTCGCTCACGGGCAGCAGACACGCGCAGCCCTCACCCCCGCCCCTCTCCCGGAGGGCGAGGGGAGATTCGAGCGCGCCGCGGGCGCGAAAGATGGGATCGAGCGCCGTGTGGCCGGGCGCGCGAAGAACGTGGCGCGGCTGCCGGTGAAGACCGGGCCGAAAGCCGCTGCAAAGCTCATGGCCGTGGCCGCGGCCGGCGCCGACGGCGAGTGGAACGAGTTCTGATGACTAATGAACAATCATCAAAACACGCGACGCGCGAATACGACTTTACCGGGCGCGATTTCGAGTACGTCAGAAAACTGATCTACGAGCGCGCGGGCATCTCGCTCTCGGCGAGCAAGCAGAACATGGTTTACAGCCGTCTCGTCCGGCGCGTGCGCGCCAACGGGTTGAGCAGCTTCACGGACTATCTTGGCCTGCTGGAACACGGGGATGCCGCCGAATGGGAGGCTTTCACGAACTCGCTCACCACCAACCTGACTGCTTTCTTTCGGGAAGCGCACCATTTCCCGATCCTGGCAGAGCACGTTCAAAAGCGGAAATCCCGGCAACAGATTCAGCTCTGGTGCAGCGCGTCCTCCACCGGCGAGGAACCGTACTCGATGGCGATGACGATGGCGGAGGTTTTTGGCTCATTCTCGCCGCCGGTTCACATTCTGGCAACCGACGTGGATACCAACGTGCTGGCCACGGCGCAGCAGGGCGTCTATTCCATGGAACGGCTGGAAAAAATGCCACAAGACAAGCTCAAGCGGTTTTTTCTCAAAGGCAGCGGCAGCCATGCCGGTTCGGCAAGAGCGCGGCAGGAATTGCGGGACATGATCACTTTCCGCCAGCTCAATCTGCTGGATGACGCGTGGCCGGTGCGCGGCCCTTTCGATGCCATTTTCTGCCGCAACGTGATGATCTATTTCGACAAGCCCACCCAGTACAAGATTCTGCAGAAATTCGCGCCGTTGATGGCGCATGACGGGCTGATGTTTGCCGGTCATTCCGAGAGCTTTCACCACGCTACGGACCTGTTCAGGCTGCGCGGCAAGACGGTGTATGAACTGGTGGGAAAGGCGCGGCATGGTTGACGATTACCATGAGGCGCTGGCGACGAATTTGTATTTCGATCGCAACTTCGGTACCGATGCGGCCAAGTTGCTCCCCGGTGAATATTACGTGACGGGACGCGACATGCTGCTGGTAACGGTGCTGGGTTCCTGTGTCGCCGCCTGCATACGAGACAGCGGCAATGGTATCGGCGGCATGAATCATTTCATGCTGCCGGACAGCAACGCGGGCGAAGCGAGTCCGCTCAGCATCTCGGCGCGCTACGGCACTTATGCGATGGAGATACTGATCAACCACATCACCAAGCTGGGCGCGCGGCGCGCGTACCTCGAGGCCAAAGTGTTCGGCGGCGGCAACGTGCTGAGCGGGCTGACCGTGGCGAACGTCGGGGAGCGCAACGCCCAATTCGTACTGAAGTTTCTGGAGACCGAGAAAATCAGAATCGCCGCACGCGACCTGATCGACGTCTATCCGCGCAAGGTTTATTACTTCCCGGCCAGCGGCAAGGTGATGGTGAAGAAGCTGCGCAATATTCACAACGAAACTATTGTTGCCCGCGAAAACGACTACAGCTCGCGCTTGCGGAAATCCAAAGTCGAAGGCGCCGTGGAGCTGTTTGGATGACACCATGAAAAAAATCAGAGTCCTGATCGTTGATGATTCCGCGCTGATCCGGAAGGTCCTCACGGAAATCATCAATGCCCAGCACGACATGGAAGCCATCGGCGCCGCTCCCGATCCACTGGTGGCACGCGCGATGATCCGTGAGTTGAATCCCGACGTGCTCACCCTGGACGTCGAAATGCCCAAGATGGACGGGCTCGACTTCCTCGAAAAGCTGATGCGGTTGCGGCCGATGCCGGTGGTGATGGTTTCCACGCTGACTGAAAGGGGATCGGAAGTGACGTTCCGGGCGCTCGAGTTGGGTGCGGTGGATTTCGTCGCCAAGCCCAAGCTGGACATCGCAACAGGCATGAAGGATTACGGCAATGAAATTGCCGACAAGATCCGCGCCGCGGTGGCGGCGCGGCTCAAGCGTCATGTGCCTGTGCCGGTTGTCCCGAAACACAGCGCCGATGTCGTGCTGCCCGCGATTGCGAACCGCGTTGCGTCGACCGAAAAGCTCATCATCGTTGGCGCCTCCACCGGCGGCACCGAGGCCATCAAGGACTTTCTCATCTGCCTGCCGCCGGATTGCCCCGGCATTCTCGTCACCCAGCACATGCCCGAGGCGTTTACCAAATCGTTCGCCGATCGCCTGAACGGCCTGTGCAGGATAAGCGTGAAAGAAGCGCAGAACGGGGAGCGGGTGCTGCCCGGCCACGCCTATGTGGCGCCGGGACATTCGCACCTTCTGCTCAAGCGCAGCGGCGCCAACTACATGACGGAACTGAGCCAGGCGGAGCCGGTGAACCGTCACCGTCCATCGGTGGATGTATTGTTCCGCTCCGCCGCCAACTATGCCGGCAAAAACGCGATCGGCGTGATTCTCACCGGCATGGGCAAGGACGGCGCGGCCGGCATGCTGGAAATGAAGCACGCCGGCGCCTACAACTACGCCCAGGACGAAGCCACGTGTGTCGTGTTCGGGATGCCGAAGGAGGCGATTACGCTGGGCGGCGTTGACGAAGTCGTACCGCTGCAGGACATGGCGAAACGGGTGCTGACGCACCTCACGTCGATGGGCCGGCAGAGCGTCCGGGTATAACGCACGGAATTGTAATACTCGTGACGCCGGCTTGTACAGAAACCATGAACTCAACGTGATGCGCATACCACAACACGCCGATCTTGTTGTAGCCTCAGGCGCGATCGAACCTCCGGTACTGAATCGCCTCCGCTACGTGGGCCTCTGAGACGCGCGCTACGCCCGCGAGATCCGCAATCGTGCGCGCGACTTTGAGTATGCGGTGATACCCGCGCGCCGATAATCCCAACCGGCTGATCGCCTGCTTGAGCAGTGTTGCGCCTTTTTCATCGGGCGCGCAGTCGTTGTCGATTTCGCGCGTCGCGAGACGCGCGTTTTCCTTGCCTTGACGCGCGATCATTCTGGCGCGGGCCTGTTTCACCCGCTCGCGTATCATGCCGGATGAATCACCGCTGCGCGCGCGCGACAAATCTTCCGTGGGCACCGCGGGCACTTCGATTTGAATGTCGATGCGATCCAGCAGTGGCCCGGAGATTCTGCTGCGATAACGCAGCACCTGGTCAGGCGTGCAACGGCACCTGCCCGAGTAATGTCCCAGGAATCCGCACAGGCAGGGGTTCATCGCCGCGACCAACTGGAACTGCGCCGGGAATTCAGCCTGGCGCGCCGCACGCGACACGCTGATGCGGCCCGATTCAAGCGGCTCGCGAAGTACTTCGAGGACATTGCGTCCGAACTCCGGCAACTCGTCGAGAAACAGCACGCCGTGCATCGCCATTGAAATTTCACCCGGCCGCGGATTGCTTCCGCCGCCGACCAACGCGACCGCCGACGCGGTGTGATGCGGCGCGCGGTACGGACGGCGGCACCAGTTGCGAACGTCGAAGCCGGAGCTGCCGAGCGACTGGATCGCTGCCGACGCCAGCGCCTCGTCCTGCGTCATCGGCGGCAGAATCCCGGGCAGGCGGGACGCGAGCATGGTCTTGCCGCTGCCGGGCGGGCCGACCATGATCAGGCTGTGGCCGCCCGCGGCGGCAATTTCGAGCGCGCGCTTGGCGTGCGCCTGGCCTCTGACGTCGGTGAGGTCGGGATAGGGCTCGTGCTGCGGGGTGGGCCTGTCGTGGCATAACGCGAGCTGATCCCGGCCGCAAAGGTGCGCACAAACATCGAGCAGCGTGCGCGCCGCGTACACCTGCGCGCCGTCGACGAGCGCTGCTTCAGGCGCATTCTGCTGCGGCACCACGAATGCCCGCGCGTCGCGGTTCGCGCCACGCATCATCGCCAGCGTACCGCGGATCGCGCGCAACTCGCCGGTCAGCGCAAGCTCGCCGGCGAATTCGTAAGCGCCGAGGCGGTCGGACGGAATCTGGCCGGACGCGGCAAGAATGCCGAGCGCAATCGGCAGATCGAATCGGCCGCTCTCTTTGGGCAGGTCTGCGGGCGCGAGGTTTACGGTAATGTGCCGCGCCGGGAATTCGAAGCGCGCATTCTGCAGCGCGGCGCGCACGCGGTCCTTGGCCTCCTTTACTTCCACCTCGGGCAGCCCAACGATGGTGAAACTCGGCAGGCCGTTGGCAAGATGCACCTCGACCGTCACCAGCGGCGCATCCATCCCGGCCAGCGCGCGGCTATAAAGAACTGCAAGTGACATTGGAAACCGGGATTCAGGATTCAGATAAGGACTTAACGCCCGAATCCCCCGTGCTGCGGACCAAAATGCCTATGCCTTAAGTCATAGGCGGCCTGGATTCTTGTAGCGCAGGCGCCCCGCCTGCTTTGTTAACGACTGCAGGCGAGGCGCCTGCGCTACCCTGTTCTCCCGCCTTTCTCCAGTTCAGCGAGCCGTGCTTCAAGCTGGACCAGTTTTTCGCGTGTGCGGGCGAGCACTTCGCTCTGGACGTCGAATTCTTCGCGTGTCACGAGATCGAGACGCGCAAACGTCGCCGCCAGCATTGCCCGCATGTTTTTCTCAATATCGCGCACCGGGCTGTTGGCGAGCACTTCCTTGATCCTCGCGCCCAATTCGTCGAAGAGTTTCTCATTGACCATCATTGACCCCATTACTACTCAACTGTACGAGCAAATTTACCACGCTGCTGCTCATGTCGAGGTTATCGAATCAGATTCAGGCGAAATCGCTCAGGCACGATTTTGGTGCCAAGGCGAACTAACACGCATCATATCGGTGCATGCATTTCTTATCCAGAATTAAGCGGACTTATATTTACACTGTTAATCAATTACTTAATCCCTGGCACAGTATGTGCTGACATGGTTATGTAGTACTGCTTATCTTTCAAAAGGGAAAGGAAAATCATGTTCAAGAAAGCACTTATGGCGGGAGCGATAGCCGCAGCGTTGGCCGCCCCGGGCGTCGTTTTCGCAGCTGATCCAGCACCTGCCAAATCGCCGCATACCTTGACCGGCAACGTCGGGTTGTTCAGCCAGTATATCTTCCGCGGGCTGACGCAAACCAACACGGACCCGGCGCTACAGGGTGGTTTCGACTATAGCCACTCGAGCGGCCTCTATGCCGGGACGTGGCTGTCCAATATCAGCTGGCTCACGGATACGCCGGCCGCGACCGGTTATTCAAGTTCCAGCCTGGAATGGGATATGTACGGCGGCTTTAAAGGCGCCTTCGGCGCATCGGACTTCGGCTACGACATCGGTTTGCTCAATTACTACTATCCGGGCACTCATAACACCACCCTTTTTCCCGGCACCGTGAAAGCGGATACGCTCGAAGGTTACGGGGCGGTTACCTGGAAATGGCTGAGTCTGAAGTATTCCCACAGCCTGAACAACAAGACCTTTGGCGTCGCCAACAGCAGCGGCACCTATTATCTGGATCTATCCGCCACCTTCCCGGTTACCGAGCAGTTGAGTCTCGTTGCCCATTACGGCAAACAGAAATTCAAAGGTAACACGGGCGCCTTTTCCAACGACGCCAATGCTTCGTACACCGACTACAAGCTGGGGGCGTCCTATGCGCTGCCCAAGGACTTTACCGTGGGCGGATACATCACCGGCACCAGCATGAACGCGGCGCAGACGGCGTTTTACACCAACGCAGCCAACACCCGGTTTACCGGGAAGGACGCTTTCACGCTCTTCGTCCAGAAGACTTTCTAACCACCATGAAGCCTGGGGCTGGCTATCCCGGCCCCTTTTTCCGGGGAACCACGATGAAACTAGTCACTGCAATCATCAAGCCATTCAAGCTTGACGAGGTACGTGAGGCGCTGTCCGCGATCGGCGTGCAGGGCATCACCGTCACCGAAGTCAAGGGATTCGGGCGGCAGAAAGGCCATACCGAGCTGTATCGCGGCGCGGAATACGTGGTCGATTTTCTGCCCAAGGTAAAAATCGAGGCTGCGATCAAGAGCGAAATGCTCGATTCTGTAATCGAGGCGATCGAAAAATCCGCCAATACCGGCAAGATCGGTGACGGCAAGATTTTTGTTTTCGATCTTGAGCAAGTCCATCGCATCCGCACCGGTGAAACCGGCGCGGACGCGCTATAAGGGAGAACCAGATGAAACGCTTACTGACATTGCTCGCGCTCTTTAGCGCACTCAGCGTAGTCGCTGCTCCTGCCATCGCGCAGGACAAGCCTGCGGACAAACCCGCGGCTACAGCGCCTGCTGCGGCCGCGCCTGCCGCCCCTGCTGCCACGGCGCAGGCAACGCCCGCGCCGACTCCCAACAAGGGCGACACCGCGTGGATGCTGGCCTCGACCGCGCTGGTTCTGCTAATGAGCGTTCCCGCGCTGGCGCTTTTCTACGGCGGCATGGTGCGCAGCAAGAACATGCTGTCGATGCTGATGCAGGTATTCGTCACGTTCTCCCTGATCGTGGTTCTGTGGTGCGTCTATGGCTACAGCCTGGCCTTCACCGAGGGCAATGCCTTTTTTGGCGGCTTTGACCGGTTGTTCCTGAACGGCACCTTTGATGCGATGAAGGGCGAGTTCGCGATGGGTGCCACCTTCAGCAAGGCAACCCCGATGTACGAACTCGTATTCGTCGCGTTCCAGGCCACTTTTGCCGCCATCACCTGCTGTCTGATTCTGGGTGCGGTAGCGGAGCGGATGAAGTTTTCGGCCGTGCTGATCTTCATGGTCTTGTGGTTCACGTTCAGCTACGCGCCGATCGCGCACATGGTGTGGTTCTGGATGGGCCCTGACGCCTACACGGATCCGAAGCTGGTTGACGGACTCACTGCCAAAGCAGGTCTGCTCTGGCAATGGGGCGCGCTCGACTTCGCGGGCGGCACCGTCGTGCACATCAACGCGGGTGTCGCGGGTCTGGTCGGCGCTTACATGCTCGGCAAGCGCATCGGTTACGGCAAGGAAGCGATGTCGCCGCACAACCTGACCATGACCATGGCCGGCGCCGCGCTGCTGTGGTTCGGCTGGTTCGGTTTCAACGCGGGCTCAGCGCTGGAAGCGAACGGTAGCGCGGCACTCGCCTTCATGAACACCTTCCTCGCTACCGCGTGCGCGGTGCTGACGTGGATGTTCGCGGAATGGATGTTCAAAGGCAAACCCTCGATGCTGGGTGCCGCCTCGGGCGCGGTCGCGGGCCTCGTGGCGATCACCCCGGCGGCCGGCAACGTCGGCATCGCGGGTGCTTTCGCGATCGGTCTGATCGTCGGTCCCCTGTGTTTGTGGGGCGTCAACGGGCTCAAGAAAATGCTGGGTGCGGACGATGCGCTGGACGTCTTCGGCGTGCACGCGGTGGGCGGTGTCTTTGGCGCGCTGATGACCGGCATATTCAACTCGCAGAGTCTGGGCGGTCCCGGTTTGGTCACGGACTGGGTCACGGCCAAAGTCGGCTCCAACCCGATCCTGGACCAACTCTGGATCCAGGCCCAGGCCGTTGGAGTGACAGTGATCTGGACCGCGGTGGTCGCGTTCATCGCCTTCAAGATTGCGGACATCATCGTGGGTCTGCGCGTGACCGAGGAATCGGAACGCGAAGGTCTCGACATTACCGAACACGGCGAGACGGCCTATCATATGTAATGCTGGCGGTATGTCGTTGCAACGGGCGCCTGCGGGCGCCCGTTTTTTTGGCCCTGGCCGCGCGGCGGCAATTCCCGGCGGTTTGCTACAATAGCTGATTCCTGATTCCGCGCCGTTCCCGTCAATGAAGATTGCTTTCATCGTCGACCCGCTCGACGACTTCAAGACTTACAAGGACTCGACCTACGCGATGATGCGCGAGGCAGCTTCACGCAGCCACGAGCTCTTCGCGCTGCAGCAGGAAGACCTGGCGTGGCACAACGGCGTGGTCAGCGGTCATGCGCGGTGCCTGCATCTGACCGGCGAACCAGGCGCGTGGTATCGCGTCGAGGCGCCGCTGGCAACACCGCTCCGGGAATTCGGCGCGGTGTTGATGCGCAAGGACCCGCCGTTCGACATGGAGTATCTGTACAGCACCTATCTGCTCGAGCTCGCGCAGATGCAGGGCGCATGCGTGTTCAACGATCCGCGCGCGATCCGGGATTGCAACGAGAAAATGACGATCGCGCGCTTTCCGCAATTCACGGCGCCGACGCTGGTCACGCGCCACCCCGGGCTGATTCATGAATTTCTTGCCGCGCACGGCGACATCATCCTCAAGCCGCTCGATGGCATGGGCGGCACCTCGGTGTTCCGCGTCCACAGCAAAGACCCGAATCTGAACGTCATCGTCGAAACCGTCACGCACTACGGGCGGCGCACCGTGATGGCGCAGCGCTTCATTCCCGAGATCGCCGACGGCGACAAACGCGTGCTGCTGATCGGCGGCAAAGCGGTGCCGTACGCGCTGGCGCGCATCCCCAAGCCCGGTGAGACGCGCGGCAACCTGGCCGCCGGCGGCACCGGCGTTGCGCGCAAGCTCACACCGCGCGACAGTGAAATCGCGGCAGCCCTCGCCCCGCAACTCGACGCGCAGGGGTTGCTGCTGGTCGGGCTCGATGTCATCGGCGACTATCTGACCGAGGTCAACGTCACCAGCCCGACCTGTTTTCAGGAGATCACGGACCAGACCGGATTCAACGTCGCCGGAATGATGCTGGATGCGCTGGAGCGCGCGGTCGAACGGCGTGCAATACGGTAGAATGACCGCAATTCCAAGTCCGCCGCAAGGCGTTTGCGCATGATAGGCATACTGATCATCACCCACGGCACGCTCGGGGAGAGCCTGATTCATTGCGCGAGCCACGTGCTCAACAAGCGGCCGCCACGCCTTCAGCAGCTCGGCGTCACCGCGCAGGACGACCCGGCAATGCTGCTGCCGCGGGCCCGCGCGCTGGTGAAGGAGCTCGATGCCGGCGAAGGCGTGCTGATCCTGACCGACATCTACGGCGGCACGCCGAGCAACATGGCGTCCAGGCTGTTAATACCGGGCAAGGTCGAGGCCGTTGCCGGAGTCAGCTTGCCGATGCTGATCCGCGTGCTCACTTATCGCGATCGCGACTTGCCGACCATCGTGACCAAGGCGATCAGCGGCGGCTGCGAAGGCGTATTGCGGGTGCCGCTGTTCAAGCTCCATAATGCTGCAGCGGGAAGTTGAGATCGTCAACAAGCTTGGCCTGCACGCCCGCGCGTCGGCGAAGCTTACCCAGGTGGCCGGACAATACAAAAGCAGCATCTGGCTCATCCGCAACGGCAGGCGGGTGAACGCCAAGAGCATCATGGGCGTAATGATGCTGGCTGCCGCCAAAGGCGCCACCGTCGGCATTGAGACCGACGGTCCCGACGAGGAGGCGGCCATGAACGCGCTCAAGGGCCTGATCGCCAACTGCTTCGACGAAGGGGAGTGACGCGTGAGCTTCACCATGCACGGCATTCCGGTGTCCGGTGGCATTGCCATCGGACACGCGCATCTGGTGTCGCATGCCAAGCTGGAAGTCGCCCACTACGTCGTGCCGCAGCAACAGATCGCCGAAGAATCGGCCCGCTTCGCCGCGGCACTCGAAACCGTGCGTGCGGATCTCGAGGAGTTGCGCTCGCAGATCCCGCCGAGCGCGCCGCGGGAGTTCGAATCGTTCCTCAATCTGCACCTGATGATCCTCGATGACGCAACGCTGTCGAAGGCGCCGCGCCAGATCATCGAGACCGAGCATTGCAATGCCGAGTGGGCGCTCAAGGTGCAGATGGATGCGTTGCTCGGCCAGTTCGACCAGATCGAGGACGCCTACCTGAACGAGCGCAAGGCGGACGTGATCCAGGTCGTCGAGCGCCTGCTGAAGGCGCTGCTCGGCCACCCCGGCTACGTGCCGCCGCCGGCGATGGGCGGCGGGGAAAGGCTGATCCTGGTCGCGCGCGACCTGTCACCGGCGGACGTAATCCAGTTCAGGCAGCATCAGCTCGCCAGCTTCATCACCGATCTTGGCGGCGCCACTTCGCACACCGCGATCGTCGCGCGCAGCCTCAACATTCCGTCGATCGTCGCGTTGCACCACGCGCGCCAGCTGATCCGCGAGAACGAATTGCTGATCGTCGACGGCACGCAGGGCATGGTCGTCGTCGATCCCGACCCGCAGGCGCTCGCCGAATACAAGCTGCGCCAGCATCAGTGGGAGCTCGAGCGGCAGAAGCTGAAGCGCCTGCGCGACACGCGCGCGACCACGCTCGATCAAGTCGAGATCGAGCTGCAGGCCAACATCGAGCTGCCCGACGATGTCGAACAGGTCAGGGAATACGGCGCCACCGGCATCGGGCTCTTTCGCACCGAGTTCCTGTTCCTGAACCGCGACGGGCTGCCCGACGAAGATGAGCAGTTCGAGGCCTACCGCAGGGTGGTGCGCGAGATGGACGGGCTGCCGGTTACGGTCCGCACCTACGATCTCGGCGCCGACAAGCATATCAACGGCAATGAACCGACCGGCGCCAATCCCGCGCTGGGTCTGCGCGCAATCCGGCTCTCGCTGACCGAGCCGCAGATGTTCCTGGCGCAGCTGTGCGCGATGCTGCGCGCCTCGCATTACGGCAAGCTCAAGATCCTGATTCCGATGCTGATGAGCGTCTCGGAGCTCAATCAGACGCTCAACTACATCGCGCAGGCCAGGCAGAACCTCGAAGACCGGCACATTGCCTACGACCGCGGCGTCGAGATCGGCGGCATGATCGAGATCCCGGCCGCAGCGCTCGCACTCAATACCTTCGTCAGCAAGCTCGATTTCCTGTCGATCGGCACCAACGATCTGATCCAGTACACGCTGGCACTCGACCGCACGGACGATACGGTCTCGCACCTCTACGACCCGTTGCACCCGGCGGTGCTCAACCTGATTTCGCACATCATCCGCAGCGCCAACAAGGCGGGCAAGCCGATCGCGCTGTGCGGCGAGATGGCGGGCGATGTCCAGCTCACACGGCTGCTGCTGGGCTTTGGGCTACGCCAGTTCTCGATGCACCCCTCGCGCCTGCTCGAAGTCAAACAGCAGGTGCTGCAGTCCAGCCTGCGCGAGGCCGCGCCGCAGGCCAGCAAAATGCTGCGCACCGATGACCCGGACAAGCTGCGCGCGATGCTCGCGAGGCTCAATGCGTGAGTCGTGGTTCGTGATTTGACAAGATAGTCGCAACGGGTTACCGTTGCAGCCGTTGTCGTGCGCCGATTTGATTCAGCTTGCGGGCGCCTAATAAATCCGGCTAAAGAGAAAGATAACCCGGTATAGCGCAAGCTGACCGGGTTTTTTCATTTATGGATGGCACTGAGGACAAACATTCGGTCGGCATCGTCGCGCCGCAGACGGCGCGCTTCGATGCACCGCTGCGGCTCAAGAGCGGCGCCGAGATCGGCGGCTACGAGCTCGTCTTCGAGATGTACGGCAGTCTCAATGCCGACCGCTCGAACGCGGTGCTGGTGTGCCACGCGCTGAACGCGTCGCACCACGTCGCCGGGCGCTACGCCGGCGACCCGGACAACGTCGGCTGGTGGGACAACATGATCGGGCCCGGCAAGCCGCTCGACACCAACCGCTTCTGCGTGATCGGCGTCAACAATCTCGGCGGCTGCTTCGGTTCGACGGGCCCGCAGAGCATCAATCCGGCAACCGGCCGCGCGTGGGGCGCGGATTTCCCGGTGGTCACGGTGGAAGACTGGGTCGACACGCAGGCGCGACTTGCCGATCATCTCGGCATCCGCCGCTTCGCCGCGGTGATGGGCGGCAGCCTCGGCGCGATGCAGGCGCTGTCATGGACGATCCAGTACCCGGAGCGTATCGGCCACGCGCTGGTGATCGCGTGCGCGCCCAACCTGTCGGCGCAGAACATCGCGTTCAACGAGGTCGCGCGCCAGGCCATCATCACCGACCCCGATTTCCACGACGGCCACTATTACGAGCACAATACCAGGCCGGCCCGCGGGCTGCGCGTCGCGCGCATGGTCGGCCACATCACGTACCTGTCGGATGACGAGATGGCGAGCAAGTTCGGCCGCCAACTGCGCAACGGCAAGCTCAATTATTCGTTCGATGCCGAGTTCGAGATCGAATCGTATCTGCGCCACCAGAGCCACAAATTCGCGGATTACTTCGATGCCAACACTTATTTGCGGATCACCAAGACGCTCGATTACTTCGATCCCGCGGCCGCGCACGGCGGCAACCTGACGCTTGCGCTCGAGCCCGCGACCGCGAGCTTCCTGATCGTGTCGTTCACCACCGACTGGCGCTTCTCGCCGGAGCGCTCGCGCGAAATTATCAAGGCGCTGCTCGACAACCGGCGCGATGTGACCTACGCGGAGATCGACGCGCCGCACGGGCACGACGCGTTCCTGCTCGACGACCCGCGC
>JACPTJ010000522.1 GCA_016192835.1 Betaproteobacteria bacterium | reverse complement strand
GCACATCGAAAAAGCCTATGCCATGGGCGGCATGCCGGCACACAATGGTACCGCAGCAGCGTTGATGGTCGCGCACGGCTGGACTGGCGTTGAGGACATCTTCTCGGGCGAACGCGATTTCTTCTTCACTTTCGCGCCGGAGGCGATCGACCGCAACGAGATGGTCCGCGGGCTCGGCAGGGATTACGAAATTCTGCGCGCCGCCATCAAACGCTGGCCGGTCGGCGGCCCGATCCAGGGACCCATGCACGTACTGCGCGAACTGATCGCACAACACGGCATTCACGCCGATGCGGTCGAAAAACTCGTGGTGCGCATGCCCGACAAGGAACTGGAAATCGTCAACAACCGCGACATGCCGGACATTTCGGTGCAGCACCTGCTCGCAGTGATGCTGATCGACGGCAATGTTACGTTCAAATCCGCGCACGACTTCGCTCGGATGAAAGACCGCAAAGTGCGTGCCGTACGCAAACGGATCGAAGCCGTCGGCGACCCGAGTCTCACCGATGCGCAACGCCGCTGGCGCGCGGTCATCGATATCACCCTCAAAGATGGCCGCAGGCTCACCCACCAGACGATGGCCGCCAAAGGCAGCTTCGAGAATCCGCTCACGCCGCAGGAAGAAAACGAAAAAGCGCTCGATCTGATCGCGCCCATCCTGGGCAAGCAGCGCAGCCACGCACTGCTGGCGGCACTCTGGAACTTCGAGACAATCAAGGACGTGCGTGCGCTGCGCAGGCTGTACTATTGTTAGCGAATTCCCGCTTCTCCTGGCAGTGCAGTACTCGCGTCGCGGGCTCTATGATGGGAGGCAGATCAATGAAGATTCTTGCAGCGCTGGCGACAGCGATGGTTATCGGGCCGGTATGGGCCGGCTCTGTCTGGGCGCAGGCCTATCCGAACAAAGCCGTGCGTATCATAGTGCCGTTTTCGGCGGGTGGCTCGTTCGATATCACCTCGCGCATACTGGCCCAGCGCATGGGACCTGCGCTGGGTCAGAATGTGCTCGTGGAAAATCGTCCCGGCGCCGGTGGGATAGTCGGGACGGAGTACGTTTCCCGGCTGCCGGCCGATGGCTACACCCTGCTGGCGGTCGGACCCAGCTTCATCATCAACCCGGCTCTGCGGGCCAAGTCGCCCTTCGATCCCGCGAAAGACTTCAAGGCCGTTTCCCAGACGATCGCGATGGCGATGGCGATCGCGGTAACCTCTACCATGCCGGTCAAATCGCTGCAAGAACTGATTGCGCTGGCACGCAGCAGGCCCGGCGAAATTGCCTACGGCACGCCCGGCCCCGGAACCATCCAACACCTGCTCGGCGAGCAATTCGGGCTCGTCACGAAGGCGAAATTCGTGCACGCGCCTTATCAGGGTGGAGCGCCGGCGGCAGTCGCCACCGCGGGCGGCCATAGCCCGATGCTGCTCGGGAATGTGGTGTTGATGTCGCCATTCATCAAGTCGGGAAAACTGCGGCTGCTCGCGGTGACCTCGCCGCAGCGCGATGATCTGGTCCCCGGCGTGCCGACCATGAGGGAAGCCGGATACCCGGCGCTCGAAGCAACTAACTGGAGCGGAATGGTGATCGCGAGCGCGGTGCCGGCAGATATCGTCGCGCGGCTTAACGCGGAAATCGTGCGCACACTCAATCTCGCCGAGGTGCGCGATCTGCTGAAGGCTCAGGCCATCCACGCCACGCCGTCGACGCCGGAAGAATTCGCAACACTGCTGCGCACCGATGCGGCGCGCTACGCGAGAATTGCACGCGTAGCAAACGTGAAAGTCGACTGATTAGGGCTTGCCGCCCGGGCGGCTTGACAATGCCGGCAATGTACATATACTGTCCATGTACATAACTAACTTTTTGGAGATCCCATCATGGCTGCCGCGATCGAGCGAATCGTCGTTCAGGCTACACCACGAGAGAAAAGGGCAATAACTGCCAAGGCCAAGAAGCTTGGCTTGCCGATCTCGGAGCTGATGCGCCGCGGCGCTACCGCGTACGAGTCGGCCGAAGCCGGCGAAGAACTCGGAGCGTTGGCGGATGCGGCCAAGGCGGCGGCCGATCGGGCGTCCGATTCCATCGACGATACCTTAGCGTTCATCGATGCCAGTAATAAGCGCATCGCTGCAATGGAAGCCAAGGCCGCAACGAACAGCCGAAAGGGTAACTGATGGGCGTTACTGAGCGGGTGTGGGGCGCCTTGACCGCAATGATCAAGCTTGAAGACAAGGTAACTCGACAGAACGAAGCGATCAAGGCGCAACAGGCCAAAATCGAGAATCTGACGGAACGGATCATTAGACTCGAAGCACAACTTGAATTCCTGGCCGGCGCGGCGGCAGTCAAGAAGCTCACTCGGCTTTGATGCCGGCTTCCCGGATCACTCCCGCCCACACCGCGGTCTCGGCTTTGATCCGGGCCGCGAGTTCCTGCGGCGTGCTGGTTTCCACGTCCAGTCCCTGGCGCGACATCGCTTCCTGCACGTCGGGAAGTTCCACCGCCTTCATCGCCGCGCCGCGCAACCGGTTCACGATGGCCGGCGAGGTTCCGGCCGGAACGAGCAGCGCATACCACGAGCTCACGTCGAAGCCGGGGAAACCGGATTCCGCGATGGTCGGTAGTTCGGGCGCGACCCTGGACCGCTTGGTTCCGGTGGTGGCGAGCGCCTTGAGCCTGCCCGCCTTGACCTGCGGTAGCGATGACGCAACGCTGCCGAACAGCACCTGCGCTTCGCCGGCCAGCACCGCCGCCGCCGCGGGCCCGCCTCCCTTGTAGGCGAGGTGCACCATGCTGATGCCGGCGCGCTTCTTGAAGAGTTCCGCCGCCAGGTGCAGCGGGCTGCCCACTCCTGCCGACGAGTAGTTCAGCGAACCGGGCTTCTGCTTCGCGAGCGCGATGAATTCATTCAGCGTCGCGGCCTGCACGCCCGGATGGAGTACCAGGATGTATTGCGCGGTGGCGAGCAGCGTCACCGGCTGGAAGTCCTTCGCCACGCTGTACGACAGCTTGTAGAGGCTGGGATTCACCGTCAGCACGGTGTTGAAACCCATGAACACGGTGTGGCCGTCCGGGGCCGCCCTCGCGACGGTTTCCGCCGCGATGTTGCCGGCAGCACCGCCGCGGTTGTCCACCACCCACGGCTGTCCGAGCGCATCGTGCAATTTGGGCGTGATGATGCGCGAGAGCGTGTCCGCCCCGCCGCCGGGGGCGAAAGGCACCAGCAGCCGGATCGGACGCGTCGGGTAGGCCGAACTCTCAGCGCCTGACGCTGCATTTCCGACGCCCCAAGCGAGAGGCAACGCGCACGCCGCGCAAAGATGACGCAGATCGAATTGTAAAGTCATGATGAATCTCCCTAGTGACGGTGAACGAGTGAACGAGTGAAGCCCCCTCACCCCAACCCTCTCCCCCCGCAACGGGGGAGAGGGAGTTTGATTTTCTCACCCGTTCACCCGTTCACTTGTTCACCCGTTCACCGATTTCTGGCGATTCAGTTCGCCACCGTCAATCGCACAATCTCGCCGGCATCCGCCACGTCTTCGATTTCCCATAATGCCTCGAGCAACCGGTCGGTCTGCTCGGGTTTGAGCGCGTTCTGCGCCAGCCCGCGAAATTTGGCCTCGATTTCTGCATCCGACATCGGGTTCTTGTAGTGCCCCTTATGATAGTCCACGACCGCGGCGTGCGTTGCGCCGGATGTTGTGACGAGTTTCAGGATGCATCGCATCGCCTCCGGCATGCGCCGCTCCGCTTGCTCCGACACCTCGACTTTCACGCGTTGCGCCAATGCGAGAATTTTCGGGTCATGCAGATATTCGTCGTCAAAGTGATGCGCGGCGACGCTGCCGTGGATCAATGCCACTGCGACAGTGTACGGCATGCTGTGGTCGGCGGTCTCGCGTGTCGCCGGAGCCCACTTTTCCGGGTCT
>JACPTJ010000478.1 GCA_016192835.1 Betaproteobacteria bacterium | reverse complement strand
CCGCCACTGCCTGTTGGTAGAGCGCAGCCTGCCTGCGGCTCAACTGGCAGAACGCATTGACCTCGGTCTTGTCCGGAAGATCGGCGATGACCGTCTTGTCGGTCTTGAGCCGCCGCAGAATGTACGGGCGCACCAGTTCGCGCAGCGGGCCGTACGGATTATGCGGCCGCGCGGCGAGCCGCCGCGTGAAGTCCGCAAACGGCTTGGCGCCGCCGAGCAGACCCGGATTGATGAAATCGAAGATGGACCAGAGGGCGCCGAGCCGGTTCTCGATGGGCGTTCCGGTCAGCGCGATCCGCGCGCGGGCATCGAGACTCTTCGCGGCGCGAGTCTGCTTGGCCGCAGGATTCTTGATCGCCTGGGCTTCGTCCAGTACGACCAACCGCCACCGCCTCGTCGTCAACCACGGCAACCGCAGCAGCGACCCATAGCTCGTGATGACAAGATCGACGTCGTCCGCGCGTTTGAGGTCGAGGGTTTTCAACTCGGCGGCGGACATTACGGATGGATGTGCAACCAGCACGCCGAGACCGGGCGCGAAACGCTCGATCTCCGAGGCCCAGTTTGCGATCAGGGAAGCGGGCACGACCAGCAGACTCGCGCGCTCCCCGCTGCCGCCTTCCCGCCGCAACACAAGCAATAACGCGAGCACCTGAATCGTCTTGCCAAGGCCCATGTCGTCGGCGAGACACGCACCGAGCCCGAGTTTCATAAGCAGATAGAGCCAGCGCGCGCCGGTGAGTTGATAGGGCCGCAGTCGCGTCTTGAGGTCTTGCTCCGGATCGATGCGCGCGAGCCCTTCCGGACTGCGCAACATCGCGAGGGTTTCCGATAGCCAGGAACCCGCGCAAATGCTGGCCCACTCGGGATCGGCGATGCGCGCCGGTGAATCGGCAGCAACCTCCGCGCCGGCGAGCATGCGTATTGCTTCGACGAAGTTTATTCCGCCGGCGGCAGCCGCCTTCTCGACCTGACGGAACTGATCGAGCATCCGGCCAAGCTTCGCGTGATCGATCTCGACCCAGCGCCCGCGCAATAGCGCAAGCCCGTCGAAGCCCGCCAGCAACTGCTCGATCTCGGCAGCCGTCAGCGTCTCTCCGTCGAGGCTCACTTCCATCCGGAAATCGAGGAGCGCATCCATGCCGACCCCGGCGGGCGGGTTCCCGCCAACCGTTGCGCTCACTTTCGGGCGCGGCGGCCGGTTGCCGCGCCAGGCACCCGGCATGCGCACGACCACGCCAGCGGATTCAAGCAGCGGCACGTCGGTCAGCAGCTTGAACGCCTCCTGCGGCGACCAGCGCAGCGGATGAAAAATCTCGCCCGCGTCCACCATTGCTTTCAGCCACGGACATTGCTCCGCGGCGCGCTGAACGGGCAGCAGCAACGAAAGCAGCTTCTCCTTGTTCGCCGCCCCCGCGTATTCACGCAGGGCCTCGCCGAGCGGCAAGTGCTGGGCTTTCGCCTGCACCGACAGCCGCGGCGTGTAGGTCGCGAGAAACGCGAACGGCGCCTCCTCGTCCTTGCGATTCTCGGCCAGATTAAAATGGACCCGGCCCACCAGGTTCCACGCCGGATTCCTGCTTCTGAGAAACTCCTGAACCGAGGCCTTCGCTGCTGCGAGCTCCGACTGAAATGCCGCCTCGATTTCCTCCCACAACGCGCCGAGTACGCCCGCCGTTACGTACTCCGCCCCCGTCATCGGCGGGGCTTGCGCCGCAAGCGCCTCCAGCTCCGCAGGTGGCGGCGGGGGAATCCGGATTTTCGGCCGCGCCTCCCTCGCGTCGGACCGGGCGCACACTGCGGTCACGTAACGGGCAGCGAAATCCCGCCAATAGCCAAACACCGGCGGCAGCACGGTCGCGACTTCAACCGCGCCGAGACCGAGCAGACCGTAACCCGCTCCGCGCGCAAAGGACCCCCGCAGCCGGAGCGCAAGTTCCGGCGCGAGTGCAGGCGCATCGCTCTCCTGCGCGAGTAGAAACCGGCCATGCGGCGTGAGCACCGGAACGAGAGTGTCGCTAAAGCTCATCGCTTGCGATCGAAAGGATCGAGATATACCTGATTCACTTGGATGTCCAAATTTGCCCTGAGGAATTGCACTCATAATGCGATTATAGCCCTCGCCCCTGATACATCTTGACCAGGAATCTAGAAAAAGTATATATTTAGCATATCTTCTCAACTCTTTCCGCGGGACACCGAAATGCCGACGACGAGCAAATCTGTGGCAACCAAGCGCAAGTCGCTCCTCTTCAAGTTCAAGGATGACACGGTCACCACCGTGAGCCATGAAACGTTCAGCGAAGTGGCAAAAACGTTGGGCTTCAATGAGACCCAGACCCTGCACCTTGCGATTGCCCGGTTGCGCGACGAAGTATTTGGGGGTGGGCAACGCAAAGCGGCGGATGAAGAGCAACCCTACCCGACGCTGACCGCCGGACAACTCCTGGATATTCGTTCGCGGGCGCCGAAACCCCGCGGCAAGCGGGTTCGAAAGGAATCTTTGTTCTGATCCCGCATGGCGAAGTACTACGCGTCGCCCAAGGCCGGCGACATCGTGCAATGCCGCTTTCCACAGGACCAGATTCGCCAGCCCGGCCCTGAAGAACGGCCGGCCTTGGTGATCGACGTCGAAGAATACGAACTGCCGGACGGCTCAACCGAAGTGTTTGTAACCGTCGCCTACGGCACTTCCGAGGGCGTTGATGACCGCCATCCCGGCGAGCTCAAGATCGAATGCAGTGATCCGCATGCGGGACTTGGCCTCGATACCAAGTTCGATATCGGAAACCGCGTCAAGCTTCCGTTTAATGACGATTGGTTCGCGCCCGCGCCCAGCAGGCGGTTCGGCGGCCATCCGAAGCGAGGCAAATTTAATGCCGGCGACAATAATCTGAAACGTCGTCTGTCCGCCGCAATTGCCGAATTCAAGAGGGCGCGACGCACCAAGGCCATTGACATGACGCTACGATCGGCCGGACGCAAGCGGGCCAAATCGTAAAATGAGGTTCGTGGCTCGTTGCTCGTGGTTCGGGCGTTACGTACCACGAACTACGGATCACGTTTTTCCGTCCGGCCGGAATTTGGTTTCGGGCTTGAGTCCCTTGCGCCGCAATTTTTCGCTGATGCGGCCGTTTTCGAGATAGCGGCCATCGACAGCACGCTGCGCTGCGGCGTCCCACTGCGGCAGCCAGTCGCCGAGCGAATAGCCGTACCACGGCGGCTGCGGACGCAGCCTGGGCAGGCCGAGACGCTCCCAGATCACCTTGGCGCGTTCCATGTATTGGCTCTTCGGCAGCGCGAGCGGCGGCAGGTCGCCTTTCATCGTCGCGTCCATCAGCAGCGTCGAGTCCTCATCGTCATCGTGCTCGCGCTTCGGCCCGTGGCCCTGGCCGCGGTGCGGCACCGTCTGCACGTCGTCCACCGGATTCATGCGGTAAGCCATCGCCCACAGCAGCGCGTTTGCGTTGTCGGGATCGATGTCGTCGTTGACCGCGACGCAGATCTTGCCGCAGTCGCCCTTGAAATACGCGGCGCCATGCAACGCGCGCCAGATCTCGGTGCGCGGCGTGCCTTTCTCGATCGTGACGAGCGTGACGCGCAGCAGCCCCGTCAGCGGCTCGTGCAGCGAAACCCGCTTCACTCCCCGGATGCCGAGCGCATCGCGCAGATGCGCGAGAAACAACGGTTCGTAGGCGACGCGCTTGATGACGCTCGATTCGCTCGGCGCCACCTGGCTGATGTAGGACGGGATGATCGGATGCTTGCGATGCGTGATCGCGGTGACCCGCATCGGCATGTTGTATTCTTCGAGCGCGACGTGGCCGTGCGATTCGCCAAACGGCGCTTCGGGCTCGAGATATTCGGTATCGATCAGCCCTTCGATCACGATCTCGGCTTCGGCCGGAACCAGGAGATCGACGGTCTTCGCCCTGACCACGTTGATCGGCGCGCCCGCGAGTCCGCCCGCCACCGTGAACTCGTCGACACCGAGCGGCAGTTTCTGCGGCCCCATGAAAGCGACGTAGGGCGGGCAGCCGAGCACGATCGCGCACGGCATCGTCTTGTCGCCGCGGCCCTGGTGCTTGAGGTAATGCTGGTAGCCGCCGGCGCCGCCGACGCGGGTCGCCATGCGCACCACCAGCCGGTCGGGCGCTTTCAGCGCGGCACGGTAGGTGCCCATGTTCTGCACCAGGGTGTCGGGATCGCGCGTGATCACGTTGGTTGCAGTCAGCGTCGGCGCGCTGTCGAAACCCGGCGTCGAGATCGGGATCGGCAATATGTCGAGCCCGTGGCCCTCGCCCTGCAATGCCGCGCCCGTAATGACGACCTCCTGGCATACGCCTTCAGAGACCACGCGCGGCGGAACCGGGTTGGCGATCGCACGGTCCCACTTCGCCTGGATCTGATCGACCGGCACGCCCATCCCGGCGCTGTAGATCGCCCGGTTCGCGGCGATCGCTCCGACCACGACGGGGATCGAATACTGGCGGCCGCGGCCGTCGGTAACGTTGGTGAACAGGAACGCCCTGCGCTCGGGCTCGTCGAGCCCGCCGACGAACTGCCAGCGCACCAGCGGGTGCAGCTCCGAATCCTTGTCGATCGGCTCCTCGACGGTCAGGAGGAACCCGCGCTCTTTGAGCGTCTCCAGATGCTCGTGCAGGTCAGGGTAGCCACGGTTGCCGCCGGTCATTTAAGTTTCGCTCCTGGACGCCTGCGACCTAATGAAACCATTGAAATGATGGATTTTAAGCCCAAGGGCGTGTTTACGGTTAAGAAGGTCGATCTGCGCTGGCAGCCGTGTTGGGCCTGCGGATAATGCGGCGCTCCGCGGCCGGCGTGTTGCAATCCGCGCACCGCTTGCGCGGCAATCTGTCACACGGCCCGAAAATTTAGTAAACTCGGTCATCCTGCATGACAACCGGGTATGTAAGGGGATGCATCGGTCGTGCGGACGTCGCGCAGATTACTTATGAAACATTCACACGAGGAGAGCAGAATGAGAACGTCAAAACTAGGATTAGGACTGGTTGGTATCGTGGCAACAACATTGCTGGGCGCATGCGCAACTACCGGTGGTCCCGAGCAGGTTGAGTGCCTCCAGCCGAACCGGCGCGTCGCGGTTGAAATGGGCGGAATCAAGGTCAAACCAGCGCCCAAGCCGAAACCGGGCGCGAAACCTGGAAAACCAGGGCGTGAATCGGTCATGCTCAAGGCGCTCGCCCAGGGCAACAGCGCATTCGATTTCAAGAGCGCGGTACTCAAGGATGGCGGCAAGGCCGAGCTTGATAAAATCGTGACGACGGTGGCGAGCGGCGCGGGCAAAGACAAGCGTCCGACCGATGTCGGCTCGGTGGTCGTCTCCGGCCATAGCGATCGCCTGGAAGCGAGCGAGGGCGACAACAGTCTGTCCGAAAATCGCGCGAAGGCGGTCATGGAGTACCTGGTGAGCAAGGGCGTCAACCCGAAGCTCGTCTTCTGGGAAGGCGTGGGATCGCGGCAACCGGTGCCCGTCACCAAGTTCTGCGAATGACAACCTGCTTACGGCAAGCTTCGCGGACGGCTTGACCGCTGTTCGCGCAGCGAAGCCGGCCCGATTGCAAAACGCCCCGCAAGCGCGGGGCGTTTTGTTTATGTATCGGAAGTTCCTTAGTGCGATTTAAGGTCGGATTTTGAAAGCCGCTTCGTTTGAGTACGTGCGCGCGGGCTCGATCGGGGAAACGTGCGAACTGTTGCGCCAGGACGGCGATGCAATCAAGCTGATCGCCGGTGGCCAGAGCCTGGTGCCGATGATGGCGATGCGCCTCGCGCGCCCGAGCCGGCTCGTCGACATCAACGAAATCGCCGCGCTGAAATTCATCGCGCTCGAACCGGATGTCGTTCGCATCGGCGCGTGTACGCGGCAACGCGTGCTCGAACGCGACAACGCGCTCGCCGCGCGCGTGCCGCTGCTGCGGCAGGCGCTCGCCTGGGTGGGACACATCCAGACCCGCAATCGCGGCACCATCGGCGGCAGTCTCGCGCACGCCGACCCCGCCGCGGAGTTGCCGCTCGCAGCGCAGGTGCTCGGTGCGCGCATGATGCTGCGCTCAACGCTCGG
The DNA here is from genome assembly GCA_016192835.1 of Betaproteobacteria bacterium. Classification (GTDB taxonomy): domain Bacteria; phylum Pseudomonadota; class Gammaproteobacteria; order Burkholderiales; family SG8-41; genus PALSA-1004. The sequence goes on along the minus strand of JACPTJ010000478.1, from coordinate 27,518 downwards.
CGTGCGGTCCGTGCCGGCGAGCGAATTCTTCGCCGGGCCGCTCGCGACCGCGACCGAGCCGCATGAATGCCTGGAGGAAATTCATTGGCCGGTGTGGCCCGAGCGTCGCAGCGGGTCCTCGTTCATCGAAGTCAGCCGGCGCCACGGCGATTTTGCGATCGTCGCGGCAGCGGCGCAGATCGCGGTGGACGATGATGGTCGCTGTATCCGCGCGAGTTTCGGTTTGGGCGGAGGCGGACCAACGCCGCTCGCGTTTCCCGGGCTCGCCGCCCACCTGCTCGGCACCCGGCTCGACGCAGCCGTCGTGCAGAGCGTGGCGCAGGACGCCGCGATCGAACTTGACCCGGGCAACGATCTGCACGCGAGTGCGGGTTATCGCAAGCACCTCGCTGCGGTTCTCGCCGTGCGCGCGCTTCGCGCAGCTTTCGATCAGGCACAGGGCAACCAGTGAGCGAAACGCTGTATCCGATCGCAGTCGTGGTCAACGGCGTAGAGCGCACGGCGCAGGTGCCGGCGCGGCTCACGCTCGTCGACTGGCTGCGCGATGGGTTACGTCTCACCGGTACGCACGTCGGCTGCGAGCACGGCATCTGCGGCGCGTGCTCCATCATGCTCGACGGCGAGCCGGTACGGTCCTGCCTCATGTACGCGGTGCAGGCGGACGGCCACCGCGTGACCACCGTCGAAGGGCTCGCGCAGCCAGACGGTAGCTTGAGCGTGCTGCAGGACAGTTTCTGTCATCTGCACGCTCTGCAGTGCGGCTACTGCACGCCGGGGATGCTGATCGCCGCGCGGGGGCTGCTCGACGCGACGGCGCACCCGACGGACGAGCAGATCCGCGAGGCGATCGGCGGCAACCTGTGCCGTTGCACCGGTTACCAGCAGATCGTGGGCGCGGTGAAACACGCCGCCGCGCGGCTTGCAGAAGGCTCCCTCTCCCCTGGCGGGAGAGGGAAGGGGTGAGGGGGATCGTTTGATCGTGGGTGAGGGAACCACTTTCCGTTACATCGGGAAAAAGCGCCGTACCAAGGAAGACCCGCGCTTCGTGATGGGACGCGGGCGCTTCGTGGCCGACATCGCGCTGCCGGGGATGAAGCACGTGGCGCTGGTTGCGTCGCCGTATCCGAGCGCGCGGATACTTTCGATCAAGGCCGACGCCGCGCTGGCGGTGCCGGGCGTGCACTACGTGCTGACCGGTGAAGAATTCTGCGCTGCCACCGAGTCGCTCGCGATCGGCGTCGATACGCCGAAAGTTACGCGCTACGCGCTCGCGAAAGACGTCGTGCGCTATGCCGGCGAATGGGTCGCGGCAGTGGTAGCAGACACGCGCGCCATCGCTGAAGACGCTGCGGAGCTCATCGAAGTCGATTACGAGCCGACGCCGCACGTGATCGATCCCGAGCAGGCAGTCGCAGCCGGCAGCCCGCTCGTGCATCCTGCGCACGGCTCGAACGTGCTGTTTCATCGGCGCTTCGTGTGGGGGCGGGTCGAGCAGGCATTCGCCAAGGCCGAGCACCAGCTTGCGCTGCGCGCGGTATGGGGGCGCAGCGCGACGGTGCCCATCGAAACGTTCGGCGTTGCGGCGCAGTGGGACCCGGGCCAGCAAATGCTCGACGTGTGGGCGTCGATCCAGATGCCCAAGTATCCGGACCAGGCGGCGCGCGCGCTACGTTTGCCCGGCAACGCGGTGCGCGTGCATTACGATGTGGACGTCGGCGGCAGCTACGGCGTCAAGCGCGGCATCAAGCACACGGTGCTCGTCGGTTATCTCGCGCGGCGCCTCGGCATGCCGGTGCGTCTCATCGAAGACCGGCTCGAGAACATGCGCGGCGGGGACGCGCACGGCCCCGACCGGATTTTCGACATGCAGGTCGCGTTCGACCGCGACGGCACCCTGCGTGCTCTAAAAATCCGCGCGCTCGACGATGTCGGCGCCTACGCGGGCCGCGCGCCGCTGCAGCTCGGCAAGCCGGTCAGCGCGATCTGCGGGCCTTATCGGATCGCCGCCGTCGAATACGAGCCGACTTCCGTGATGACGAACAAGACGCCGCAGGAAGCCGTGCGCGGATTCGGCCAGTCGCCCACCAATTTCGCGCTCGAGCGCACGCTTGACCACGTCGCGCGCCATCTCGGCATGGACCGCATCGAGCTGCGCCGCAAAAACTTGATCCGCAAGGACGAGTTTCCGTACCGCATCCCGAGCGGCTCGACTTACGATTCGGGCGATTACCACACCGTGCTCGACAAGGCGCTCGCGGCAATCGATTACCCGGCGCTCGTCGTCGAGCGCGATCGGGCGCGCCGCGCGGGACGGCTTGCCGGGATCGGGATTTCGACCTGTCTCGAGCCGAGCGGCGGCAATTCCGCGTTCGAGCCGCTGTTCAATCCGAAAAACGACACGACGACCTGGATGGACTCGTGCCTGGTGCGCGTCGATCTTTCAGGCGCGATCACCGGCGTGATGAACACCTCTTCGTCCGGCCAGGGCCACGAGACGCTCGTCTCCACCGTGATCGGCGAAGTGCTCGAACGCGATCCGGCGGGCATCCGCGTGGTGCGCGCGGATTCGCTGTCGGCGCTGCCTTCGAACAGTCCCGTCGGCAGCCGCATGGCGATCATGCTCGGCGGCGCGGCGGCGGGCGCCGCGCGCAAGATCAAGGAGACGCTGATCGAAATCGCCGCGCACAACCTCGGCTGCACAACCGAGTCGATCGAATATCGGGACGGCAATGCCGCGGTGCGCGGCCATCCCGAACAACGCATGACGTGGGATGAGCTCGTCGCAATCGCGCACCGCAAATTTCACCAGATGCCGGCGGGACTCGAGCCCGGGCTGCAGGCGAAATTCGTATGGGAAGTCCCCACCGGCGGCGCGCTGCCGACCGTCGACGGCGTAATCCAGATCTACCCGTGCTACGCGTTTGAAACTCACATCGTGTACGCCGAAATCGATCCGCAAACTGCCAAGCCGTCGCTGCGCAAGTACGTGTGCGGGCACGACTGCGGAGTCATGATCAATCCGGATATCGTGCACGGCATGACTTACGGCGGCATCGCCCACGGCATCGGCGCCGCGCTCTACGAGAAGTTCGCCTACACCGAGGACGGCCAGCTCGAAAGCGGCACCTTCATGGACTACCTGATTCCGACCGCCATGGAAATACCGGCGCTCGCCATCGTCGATCACTGCACACCCTCGCCGCTCACGACCTTCGGCCAAAAAGGTTCGGGCGAGGCCGGCTATCTCGGCGCGCCCGCCGCGGTCGCCAACGCGATCAACGATGCGCTCGCGCCGCTCGGCGCCAGCATCGAGACCCTGCCGATCACGCAGGACGCGCTGTGGCGCGCGATCACGGGACAGACCATTATTGAAAATTACGTAACCGAATGACAGCCGCTCCCACACCCTATGGAGAGGGATGCGCTTGTGATGGCGATTGGCACGGCTGTAGGGCACGGCTTTAGCGTGCCGATCCCGCCGACCGCGCCGAACAACGCACGCAACCACCCCCCGAAGGCGCGATGAATCCGCGCCCTACGGCGGTGGCGTTGTGCACAGATTTTAGTGGCCTGTCCCTGCGACTTCGAGCAGATCGAGTCTTGTGCCGCCGGGCAGCGCAGTGCCCACGGCCGATTCAAGCGCATCGAGCCGGCGCAACGCGGGACAAAGTTTGTCGACTTCAGGCCGCAGCACCTCGAGCCGGCTGCGGATGCGTGCCTCGAGCGATGCGCGCAATCCGGACGCGCGGTTTGTGAGCTCGCGCGCTGCGGCGAGGTCGCCGCGCAATGTGACCTCGATCGCCTGCCGCGCGAGGTCTCCGCCGACAAGCGGCAGCACGTCCGACAGCACTTCCGCGGTATAACGGTTGAGCGTCGCGCCCCGCCAGTCCTTGCTGGTCGTGCTGTTGGCGATCCGCATCCTGAGGTCCCTGGCGCGCGCATCGAGGCGTTGATTGAGCTGGGGATCCGCAGCCGATATGGGTGACGTGCTGGCTGCCTCCTCGCGTATGGCCGCGATACTCATCTCGACGGCGCGCTGCGCAAGCGCTTTGACCCGCGGGATCAGGCCGCGAACCGTCGCTTCGAACGCGCTGATGCGATCGCGATCTTTGACTCGGAGCGCCACCGGTTTACCGTTCGCCTTCAGGTTGCCGCGGCTCATTTCAATGCTTTGCGCGGGCGTTGCGGAGCGCTCGAACAAGACCGTTCCCGCGCTCACCGTAATATCGTAGTCGCTGCGCACGCGGCAGGCCGCTTCCAGATCGGCGCCCAGCACCGGTGCCGCGAGCACGCAAAATAGCAGGGTCGCCAGCGGGTAGCGCATCAAGTCGCCCGCACGCCGCCGGTCAGCGGCGGTGCGCCCACCCCTGTGTGTGCTGCCGATTTCACTCCGTATCGAATTGCCAAGGCTCTGCTCGCTAGGCTAAGGGGACAGACCACTAACGGCGTTAGTGGTCTGTCCCCGCGACATGCGACAATACCAAATACTTTACAACACCATAGACCGGTTCCCATGAAAAACATCGTGATCGACATCCACGCGCACTTCACCCCCGGATACCTGTTCGAGCGTTACGCCGCGCACGCCGCGCAGTTCCCCGGCGTGAAGCTCTGGCGCGACGACAAAGGAGCGCGAATGCAGTTTCCGGGCGCCGAGCCCACGCGCCCGATCATGCCCAGGCTCTCGGACCTTGACGACCGCCGCGCGTGGATGGACAAGAATGGCATCGACCATCAACTGGTCGGCGGCTGGCTCGACAGCTTCGGCTACGAGTTGCCGGCACAGGAAGGCCTCGCGTGGAGCCGTTTCATCAACGATTGCATGTGGGAGCAATTGCGCGACGAGCCGCGCTTCACGCCGCTCGCGACCGTGCCGCTGCAGGACGGCAAGCTTGCCGCCGAAGTGCTGGGCGAAGCGATGTCCAAAGGCTTCGGCGGCGTGATGATAGGCACGCTGCCAAAAGGCAACGACGGCGGCAATCTCGACGATCCGTCACTCGATCCGTTCTGGGAAACGGCGTCCAAGCTCGGCGCCGCAGTTTATCTGCACCCGATGTTCATCTGCGGCGAGCCGCGGCTCAACGACTACGACCTCGTGAACGCGATCGGACGCCTCGTGGACACGTCAATTGCGGTGTCACGATTGCTGTATTCAGGGCATTTGCTTAAATTCACGGGCATGAAGTTCATCCTGTCGCACGGCGGCGCGGCGCTGCCCTACGCGCTCGGGCGACTGGCCCGCAGTCACCAGGCCTCGCAAGGCAAGTACGCCGATCCGCGCAAGGGTTTCGCGACGATGTACTTCGACTCGTGCGTCTTCGACGTCGACTCGCTCGAATATCTCGCGCAGAAGGCCGGCGCACGGCGCATCATGCTGGGCTCCGACGCGCCGTTCCCGGTCGGCGATCCGGAGCCGAGAAAAGTCATCACGAACGGGAACTTCACCGACGCGCAGAAAAATGACATGCTCGGCAAAACTGCGCAAAGCGTGTTCCGCGTTCGAGCCGATTGCTGGTCACGGAACTGATCATGACTTATCCGGGAAACATGCCGATGGGCGTATTGCGGCGCAAGCTCGTGACCAACGAGATCGCGAAATGGAATGCGCTCATCGACAGAGCGAGAATCCCGCGATTCTAAGAAGCTCAAATGCTCGGGGCGCCGAGTACAGAAAAACGGAGCAGCAGCGAAAATAGGCCCTGCTACTCCGTAATTGGCCGGATGGAGGAGGAGGTTCCACTCGACCTGCATCGCGATAGAATCACGATGCAACACCCTAAAGGAGAAGGATGTCAAATATAAAATAGCTCAAAAAGCGCTCACCCTTATTGACTTGGGTCAACCGAAAGTGAAAAAAGCACAGACGGTGGACAATGCCGACCTGTCACCGCATCGCTGCTCGCGCCCCTATTTCCTCCCCGGGGTTATCGCATTCAGCGCTGCTATTCGAACTTCGCGTCGGGGGCCCTGACCACCCGGGCGACGCGCGCATGCTCAACTCTGATATACGCCGCGAACTCTTCCGGTGTATTGCCCACCGGAGTCACCGCCTCGCGCGTCAGGCGGTCGACGATGTCCTGAGATTTTGTCGCCGCCACGATTTCCCGGTTGAGCAAATCGACGATGGGGCGCGCGGTCCCCGCGGGCGCGACGATGCCGTACCACGACCCCGCCTCGTAGTCGGGCACGCCGGCCTCGGCGACCGTCGGTATGTCGGGTATCGAGGATGAGCGCCTGGCCGCCGTCATTGCGAGCGCACGCAGCCGGCCGGACTTCACATGCGGCAGCATCGCGACCGCGCTTGAAAACATGATCTGCATCTGGCCGCTCAGCAGGTCCGTCAGCGCCAGCGACAGGCCCTTGTAGGGCACGTGCACGATCTTCGTTCCGGTCATCACTTTGAACAACTCCGTCGCGAGGTGCGTTGAGCTGCCGACCCCGTTTGACGCATAGTTGAGCTCGCCGGGCTTCGCTTTGGCCAGCGCTATCAGCTGTTTGACCGAACTGACGGGGAGCGACGGATGAACCACCAGCAGGAGCGGCGCCGATGCGATCAGGCTGACCGGATCGAAATCCTTCAATGGATCGTAGGAGACTTTTTTCTGGACGTTCGGAATGATGGTGAGAGTCGCCACGTTGCCAAGCAGCAGCGTATAGCCATCGGGCGCGGCCTTTGCTACCAGTTCCGCCGCGATCATGCCCCCTGCGCCCGGACGGTTGTCGGCAACGACTTGTTGCTTCAGCGCCTGCGTCAGCTTCTGGCCGATCATGCGCGCAATCGTATCGTTGCCGCCGCCCGGCGCCTGCGGCACCACGATCCGGATCGATTTATTGGGGTAGCCCTGCGCGAGTGCCGTTCCGGCGACCAGGATCCACCCCGCCATCAGCGCGAGTAGCAATCTCACAAACTCTCCCTTATCCCGACCTCGAAATATTCTCGAACTGAAATGCCGCCATGCCTGCGTCCCGCGCGCTACCGGCCGAGCGCCTGCACGACTGCATCCCCCATCTGCGTCGTGGAAGCTTTGCCGCCGAGATCCGCGGTCAGGTGCTGCGCTTGCGCAATCACCTTGTCCATTGCCTGATCCATCAGACGCGCCGCTGCCACTGCCTTCGGCTCGCTGCGCTTGCGCCCGAGCCACTCGAGGAGCATCTTGCCCGACATGATCATCGCATAAGGATCGGCGATGTTTTTCCCGGCAATGTCCGGCGCGGAACCATGCGTGGCCTGTGCCATGGCCTGATTCGCGCCCACGCACAGTCCCGGCGCAAGTCCCAACCCCCCAACGATCCCCGCGCCCTCGTCAGTCAGGATGTCGCCGAACTGGTTGGTCGTCACCACCACGTCGAACTGCTGCGGATTCATCACGAGCTTCATTGCGAAACCGTCGACCAGCACTTCGTTCAACTCGCAGTCGGGAAATTCCTTCGCCACTTTGCGGCACTCTTCGGCAAACATGCCGCACACCAGCCGGTAGGCCGGTTCCTTGTGCACGCTGGTCACTTTGCGGCGCGCTCGCGTGCGCGCGATCTCGAAAGCTTCGCGCGCGACGCGGTTGGCGCCTTTGCGCGTGACCACGCGCATGCCGATCGAAATCTCGTCGTTCGGCCTGAACTCGCCGCTTCCCGCGACCACGGTGCCGCTCGTCTGCATGCCTTCGTTCACTTCGCGCAGGAACACGATATCGACGTTCTTGTGCAGCGACGGCAGGTTCGGGTACGATTTGACCGGCTTCACGCTCGCGAACAGTTCGAAGCGCTTGCGCAGCGGCGGCATGATCCAGGTCGGATCGTTGCGCGGATACGCATTGTGACCGATCGGGCCGGTGATCCAGCCATCGGTTTTTTCGAGCGCGGCCACCGTGACCTGCGGCATGGTATGCCCGTGCAGCTGATGCCCCCTGAGACCGATCGGCAGTTCCTGCCACTGCACTTCGAGCCCGACCCTGGCCGCCGCGGCCTGCATGACCTTGACCGCCTCGGGCACGACCTCCAGTCCGATGTCGTCTCCCAGCAACACCCCTATCTTCAACACGACCTGCTCCTCCTGGAAATGAATCGCTGCGTTCGCGCCGCGCGCTGCGCGACGGGCGCCAAGTACGCTCCCGGCGCCTATTTCGGAAAACGCCGCATCGCCTTCAGGCGCTGCGTCGTATCCCCCGCCAGGTGCGACCAGATAATGCCGTCGCGCACCAGCTTGTCAGCAAATGCATTCATGGCGTGACCCGCCGCGCCGTGGACATCCATGTTGAGCTCGCTGACCCGTTGTATCACATCGGTGGAAAAATTCATCAGCAGCACGATGTTCGGCGAACCATGTATTTCCCGGTCCATTTCCCACGCGGCCCGCATCACGAATGCGCGCAGCGCCTCGGTGAGCATGTGCATTCTGGCGAGATTCAACTGGATGCGCTGCTGATCGATCAGCGGCTTGCCGCCCTGCCGGCGCGCCTTCGCGTGCCGCATGGCCGACTCGCACGCATCGTCGCAGACTCCCAGCGCATTGCACGCCAGCTCGAAATCGCTGAATTCCGTGGCGGCGCCGGTGCGCACCTTGCTGCCGCCGTTCACCTCGCCCACGAGATTCGCGTGCGGCACGCGCGCGTTTTCGAAAATCAGCTCCGAGTTCTGGTAGAAACGCCAGCCCGCCTTGTTGAAGACCTTGCCCACCCTGAACCCGGGCGTGTCCCTCGGCACCAGGAAAACCGTGGCGCCCTGCCGAATGGAGACATCCGGATTCGTCCTGGCATTGACAAAAAACAGCTTGCCCACGCTGCCGTTGGCGATGAAACACTTCTCGCCGTTCAGTATCCATTCGTCGCCTTTGCGTTCCGCCTTGAGTTTGTAGCCGGCCCGGGGGTCATCTTCCGGCGGCAGGCGGTTGTCGGAGCCGGCATTGGGCTCCGTCCCGGCCGAACCCAGCACGTAGGTATCGTCGGCGAGAAACGGCTTCAGGAAACGTTCTTTCTGTTCGTTGTTGCACGCCGCGGCAATCAAATGGCTCCACTTCCAGCACTGGCTGAACGCCTTGGAGATCGCGCTGTCGGCTTTCGCCAGTTCCGCCATCACCAGCGCCTGCGTCACGAAGTCGATGCCCTCGCCGCCCCACTCCTTCGGCACTGCTGCCGTGCGAAAGCCGAGCTTCGAGCCCTTCTTGATGATCTCCCAGTCCCACGTCTTGACCGGGTCGGCGATTTGCTCGCGCTCCAGTGAAATGGGGCGTATCTCTTCCTGCGCAAACTTGCGCGCTTTCAGCTGCCATGCGCGCTGCTCTTCGTTCAACGAAAAATCCATGCGGCCCCCATCAACACGAAACCATTTCCCGCGGCTTGCGCGCTACGGCCGCCGATAGCCGGCAACCGCCTCGGCAACTTGCAGTTTCGCCGTGCTGTTGCTGGTCTCAGCATGCACGAACACCAGCGCATCATGCACGTATTTCTGCAGCGGCATGTCCTTCATCACGCCCATCGCCCCGAAGCACTCCGCCGCCAGCAACGCCGCCTCGTGCACCGCCGCGGACGTGTAGGCTTTGGCAACCGTCTGCAGCGGCAAATCGCTTACGCCGGCATAGTCTTCCGCGTGGTCGGCAGCCCACGCCGCCTTCCACACCGTATTGCGCGCCACTTCCAGCCGGATCGCGATCTCCGCGAGTATCGTTCCGATCGCCTGATGCTCGATGATCGGCCGCCCGCCCTGGATCCGCAGCTTCGCGTAATCGACTGCCGCTTCGAACGCGGCGCGCCCCACGCCCAGGTTCAACGCCTGGACCAGCGGGCTGCCGCGCCCCGCGGCGGCGGCCTCGCCAAGCAAACGAACCTGGCCTGGCGCGCCCAGCAAATTGGCCGCAGGCACCTTGCAGTCCTTGAACGTCAGTTCGCCGCCCGTGCCGTGAAACCAGCGGTAGACCTGCGCGCCGGTCGCATCGACGCCCACCTTCGCGGGTTCACGCACCGTAATGCCCGGCGTATCGCGCGGCACCAGCAGAATGCTCACGCCATTCATGCCGGAGGCCTTGGGGTCGGTCTTGGCCTGCACTGCAATGAGCTTGGCCAGGGGCGCGTTGGCGACGAACGGATGCACGCCGTTGATCACCCAGTCGCCATTGCCTTGCCGCACGGCGGTCACCGGAACGCTGATTTCAGCGACCTGCGGGCGATGGTAATTCCACCCGCCCCCGTCCGGATCGGACTCCCGTCCGGCATACGCGAGGTGATAGCGGTCGTCCTTCAGATACTGGGGCAGAAAACGCTCGCGCTGCGCGGGCGTCATCGCCACGTCAAACAACAGGTGGCCGAGCGCCGAAGTCTGCGCCAGAGTGGTCGCGAACCCCACGTCGCCCGCGGCCAGTTCTTCGGCCACGACGCACGAAGTCAGATGGTCGGCACTCGCGCCGCCTAACGCCTCGGACAGCGCCAGCGTGCGCAGTCCCATTTGGGAAGCCTGGTCGAGAATCTCCAGCGGGAAGTGGGGATCCTCCGCCTGCAAACGGTCCGGATGCAGCGCAACCGGTTTGATTTCCCGCACGACAAAGTCCCGCACGGTGTCGCGAATCTCCTGCTGCTCTGCACTTAGCTGTAAATTGTACATGTCGGTCAGCGTCCTCTTGTTATCCCAAACCCGCTCTCCCGTAAGCCGGGCGTGCGGGGTACCTGTTGCCTGTAGGCTTGTCACCGGCAATTTCCCGGTCCCACCACTTGCGCTTCCGCAAGGATGTTGCACTCGTAACAGACGCGGGACCCGCCCGGCTCATCCATTCATGCAGCCTGGATGCCGTGACTATCCTGGATGATCTCTGTAATTTTTCCGAGCGGAGGGGCGAGCTGGGTGGAAGTCCGATATTCTAGAAGTCCTGCTCGATTCTGTCTACGATCCGCAGCATGTTTCCGCCATCGCCCGCAGCTGCGGGAACACAAAAGAGCGCCTGGCAAGCCCCATGGACGTGCCGGTTCCGGATTTGACTTGACCCGCACCGCTGGCGCGCTTTACGCTCTGCCGCTTTACCGCACGGTCAAGACCAACGCGGATCAACACGAAAGCGATCATGAATCACACTGATCAACGCAACAAACTGCGCGCGCTGATGGCCGAATCGAAGTGCCGGTCGCCGGCGAGCGTATTCGACCCGCTGTCGGCGCGCGTCGCCGAGGCCGTCGGCTTCGAAATCGGCATGCTGGCGGGATCGGTGGCGTCGAACACGACGCTCGCGGCGCCCGATCTCATCGTGCTGACGCTCACCGAATTTGCCGACCAGGTCCGGCGCATCATGCGCGTAAGCAAGCTTTCCCTGCTCGTCGACGCCGATCACGGCTATGGCAACGCGCTTAACGTGATGCGCACAGTGCAGGAGCTCGAGCATGCCGGCGTATCGGCTTTGTCTATCGAGGACACGGTGCTGCCCAAGCCGTTCGGACAAGCCGAGGGCAAGGAAAGCCTGACCTCGATCGAGGAAGGCATCGGCAAGCTGCGTGCAGCGGTGGCGGCGCGCAGCGACCCGTCACTGATCGTTGCGGGACGCACGTCCGCGCTCAAGGTCGAAGGCGTCGAAGGCGCAATTGCGCGCGCCAAGGCATACGCAGCCGCCGGCGTCGACGCGATTTTCATCGTCGGGCTGGAAAAGCTCGAGCAACTCGATGCGATCCACGCGGCCGTCACGCTGCCGATCATCGTCGGCTCGGCGCCCGCCTCGCTCAAGCGCGAAGATCTGGCCGCGCGCGGCGCCCGCATTCTGCTGCAGGGTCACCAGCCGGTCGCCGCCGCGGTCAAAGCGCTGCACGAAACCTACATGCACCTCTACCACGGCGGCGCGCCCGCCGATCTCAAGTCGAAGATCGCCTCGCCGCAGGAAATGGAGCGCCTGATCGACGGCGAGAGCTACAAGAAATGGCAGCGCGAATATCTGCGTTGAGACGGTCGCAAGTTCGCCCACGTATTCCAATCAAACAGGCTACAAGCAATGGCAGCGCGAGTATCTGCGTTGAGACCGCTTTCCCTTTCACCAAATCCCCACGATTTCCCCGCGTTAAGTTTGGCGAATACCCGCGTAACACCTTCGATGTCCTCGCCATTGATGCACGGGTATTATCTTCGCTTATCCAAGAGCTTTCTTAACCAACCCGATGCATTCATCAAAGCTTCGGCGATAGTCGAGGACGTCCAGTTCGGCGAATGTGTCTCTCAGAAATGCATCCTGTGAAACGATTCTCTGCAGGATTGCGTCTCGACGATCGTGGAGAACGGATTCGATCTTCCGCAGCGCATTCGGCTCCTGCTCCGTCACCATCGCCAAGTCGAAAATGTCGCGCGCGGTGAATTCGACACCGCGGTGCCAAACTTTCTTTGCAACTATTTCTGTTGAAGTTTCGACTTGGACCGGTCGGCTAAACAACTCTTCTGTGACTGTAGGATCTTTCGTGAGGGGCGCGGATGCGACGAAGTCTATCTCCCCTTCAGGGAAGAAAAGCTTGAGTGAGTTAGCCTGCTCCAAATATTTCGTTGTCAGCGACTCGGCTTTGGTATTGAGTCTGGGAGTCAGATATCCCAAGTACTGCGGATCGGAGACGAAGATATCTACGTCCTTGCTGAACCGGTGATGGTACCGTCGCATCAGAACCGTCCCACCGCCAAAACTCCAATCGTCAAGCGTAATGCCTGCATAGCTGACCGAATCGATCAGTTCGAGAGCCCGCTGGAAGAGCGTCTCCCAGATCTTCAGCCGGTCTTCAGCCATCCCTCGACGCTCCGCGACACGCCCAGGTCGCTCGCCAGTTTCCGCAGGTTCCTTTCAAGTTTTCCCGGTTTCGTCCAGCCGGCCGCTTCTTCAGCGAGCGCTTGTAGCAACGCTGCCGGTGCCTCATCGAGTAAAGACCTTAGGTGTGGGGCTCGCTTTGCCGGGACCTTGCCAGTCACGAGTGCATGGATCAGTTCGTCCTCGGTAAGCGCGGTCTTGACACTCACGTTTGCGCTCGTGCACGCCATGCGCACGTAGTCGGGTCGGCGTGGCCGCGTCCCCTGCTGCAGTGTCACGTTCAGCCCGAGGTGGTCAACTACAGCCAATACCTTTTTAATGCCGAGATCCCGCACAAGGCCGCTCTCCAGCAGGTTGAGGGTTTCGCGAGACAAGCCTGTCGCGTGGGCGAGCTGCGCCTGCGTCAGCCCCCGTGCCTTACGCGCCCTCCGGATCTCGCTCCCGAGCTCCTGGATTCTCACCAATCTTCTCTAATATTAGATATATGCAACATTACAGGTCCTCTAAAACCATGTCAAAGGGTAATTTCCCTGCAACTGGGTTGACATTTCTATTGTTCTGCGAGACTATAAGGCTTTAAGGACTTCAGAGTGTTCGTCTAACTGTAACGGGGACTCTCATGCGGACTATTGAAATAGATTTCGACGTTTACAAGGCGCTGATGATACGGCGGCCGTCAGAGGACGTCACCGAGAACGACGTGCTGCGCGACCTGCTCCAGCTCCCCCGTAAGAAAGTGCCGAGTGCAGTGCCGGCGAGCCCGACCCCAGGTGATTGGATTGCCAAGGGAGTACGGTTTCCCGCCGGCACCGAGTTCCGGACGCACTACAAGGGGCAGACCTATCTCGGGCGCGTCGAGTCGGGCGCGCTCGTGCTCCAGGGCAAGCGATACGATTCGCCGTCATCAGCGGCGGTTTCGATCACCGGGAGCTCTGTCAATGGTTGGCGGTTTTGGGAGGCTCGTTTGCCTGGGCAGGCGAGTTGGAAGATGATCGAGTCATTGCGCAGGCCGGGCGGGTAGTTTGGTGGGGCGTCACGGGATCGAACCGTGGACCTACGGATTAAGAGTCCGCTGCTCTACCAGCTGAGCTAACGCCCCATCGCAGACAGGCATCGATATTTTACTACTCGCTACAGAAATGTCGCGGGCCAGCAGCTACTGCCGATCCCGCGTGAGCGGCACGAAGCGCACCGCAAGCACCTTGCGCGTCGCGGTCTTGCCGCTGGCATCCTTCTCGATCACGAGCAATTCCTGACCGCTCCATTGCGGTCCGACCGGGATCACGAGCTTGCCGCCGGGTTTCAACTGCTGGATCAGCGCCGGCGGCACTTCGCGCGCTCCGGCAGTCACCATGATCGCATCGAACGGCGCCTGCTCGGGCCAGCCGCGGTAGCCGTCACCGCTGCGCGCGCTGACGTTGTGGTAACCGAGCGCCGCCAGCCGCGCGGCCGCCTCCTTCGCGAGCGGCACGACGATCTCGATGGTATAGACTTCGCGCGCAAGCTCGGCCAGCACGGCAGCCTGATAGCCACAGCCGGTGCCGATCTCAAGCACCTTGTCGCCCGCCTTGAGATCGAGCAGATCGGTCATCAGCGCGACGATAAAGGGCTGCGAGATGGTCTGGCCGTGACCGATCGGCAGCGGCCGGTTGTCGTACGCATACCGCTCCTCGCCGGACGGAACGAAGCGGTGGCGCGGCACTTTGTCGAGCGCCGCCATCACGCGCTCGCTTAACGTCGCGCGGCCGGTTTCAAACCGCGTCTCGCGCGTGAGCGCCGCGATGGTTTCGAGCATCGCCTTGCGCGGCGCGGCGTATGGGTCCTGGGCTTCCGCAATCACGATCGATCCCGCCGCAAGCAGCGCTCCGAACAGGGTGATGATTCTGTGCATGGCGCGTGCCATAAGAACATGCGGGGTACACTCAGGTTACCCCTGGTGCACCCCGTCGATCAAGGCCCGAGGGCGGCGGCCTCGGTAACGGATCCCAACGACCCGCCGGCCCACGACCGGGCCGGTCGCTACACCCGTTACTTCTTCGCCGGCGCCTTGGCTGGTTCCGCCGCGGGCTTCGCGCCCATGCACTCGCTCATGAATTTCTTGCGCTCGTCGCCTTTGAGCTTCTTGTCGCTCGCGTCCTTGGAGCAGGACTTCATCTTTTCCTGCTGGGCCTTCTGCTTTTCCGTTGGCTCCTTCTTGGCCTTGGCCGACTTCTCGGCTACCGGTGCCGCTTTCTTGGCGGCGTCCTTGCTCTTGTCCTGCGCCAGCGCCAGTGGCGAGGTCGCCAGCATGAAGCAGATTACTGCGATCAGTTTTTTCATCTCACGCTCCTCAAGTTGAGTTTGATTGAGTGCCCGCAGCGCGGGCACCTTCCCGCTGCCGCCGGAACCGCTCCGGTCCTGTCTATAACGGCCCAGGCGTCAACCGCGCTGACACAACTCGAAAATCCCGGCGAGCAACTGGTACGACTCGAGCCGGGTGCGATAGTCGCCGATTATGGTAATCACCATCAATTCATCGGCTTCGAACTGCTCGCAAAGCGCCATCAGCCGTGCCTTGACGGTGTGTGGCGCGCCGAGCACCAGGCGCCGCCGGTGGTGGGCAATGCGCGCCTTTTCGGCTTCGCTATAGCTGCGGCTCGCGGCCTCCTGCGCGTTCGGCACCGGCAGGTTGATCCCATGATCCATGTTCAGCCGGCGTAAATCAATGCTCGCCGCGCGACGCTCGGCTTCGGCGTCGGTCGCGGCGCAGATCGCGAATACGGTCAGCAATGACTGCGGTTTGCCCTCGCGCTGCGACGGCTGGAAGTCGCGCCGATAGTCGCGCATCACCTGGTCTCCGCCGTCGGCGCTGATGAAATGCGCGAATGCGAAGCGCAGACCGAGTTGCGCGGCGAGCGCGCCGCTGTAATCCGACGAGCCGAGCAGCCATACCTGCGGCGCAGTCGGTCCCGCCGGCATCGCTTTCACTTTTGCGAACGGATGGCCGGCGGGCAGCGCATCATCGAGATAGGCGACCAGGAATTGCACCTGCTCCGGAAAATCTTCCGCGCCTGAATAGCTGCCGCCGTCCATCGCCAGCGCCGTCGTACGGTCGCCGCCGGGCGCGCGCCCGATGCCAAGATCGATGCGGCCCGGATACAGCGCTTCGAGCATGCGAAACTGCTCGGCGATCTTGAGCGGGCTGTAATACGGCAGCAGGATGCCGCCCGTGCCGACGCGGATTTTCGACGTCGCGGCGGCAACGCGCGTCACGAGGATTTCCGGGCACGGGTCGGCCAGCGCGGCGATCGCGTGATGTTCGGCAAGCCAGTAGCGGTAATACCCGAGTTCGTCGGCCGCCTGCGCGAGCTTGATGGTTTCGTGAATCGCCTGTGCCGGCGTATGGCCGCTGATGACAGGGGACTGGTCGAGCACGCTCAGGCGCATACTTGCCTCTCGGTCGCAAAGCCGCGATTATACGGTCTCGCCCCTCGCGGCAATGCGCCGCCCGCCCCGGCAATCGGGCCGCATGGCTGGTCGACGTCGCGCGGCGAAAATTTCTCGAGTAACACTTGCGTTAGGACAATAGTCTAAGCAAGAATTGGCCTCACGCTATCCTTTTTCGCAATTCCAGCCATGAACCGCGCCACCGACAGCAGTCCCCCCCTCACCGCGCTTGGACGGTTGCGCTACTGGTGGCAACGACTGGCGGAGAGCCTGCCGTATGCGCTTGGCAAGACCGCGGCCGACCGCGAGCATTCCCAGCTCGTCGCGCAACTGCGGGAACTGCTCGAGGGCTCCCGCGTGCAGCGCGGCGGCGAATTTTCAGCGCGCGCCCGCGCCGAGCAGATCGCGGCGATCTACCGCGCCGCCGATTCCGCGCGGCGCGCGACCATTCTGAACCTGATCACCCAGGCGTTCGCTCCGGACCGTGACGCGCTCGATGCCGCGCTCGGCGCGATGCAAAGCGCCGCCAACGCGACGGAACTGAGCCGCGCCGAGGCGCAATTGCGGCTCGCGCTGGATGCGCCGCGCGCGCGCTTTTTCACGCAGTTCAACCTGCTACCCGAAGGCGTCAAGTTCCTGGTCGATCTGCGTCACGATCTGCTCGGGTTGCTGGCGCGCGACCCATCGCTCGAAGTGCTCAAGGTCGAACTCGACGGGCTGCTCGAAAGCTGGTTCGACCCCGGGTTCCTGGAACTCAAGCGCATCTCGTGGCATTCGCCGGCGCTGCTCCTCGAGAAACTGATCGCATACGAAGCCGTGCACCCGATAGAGTCGTGGAATGATCTCAGGAACCGGCTGGACACCGACCGCCGCTGCTACGCGTTTTTCCATCCGCGCATGCCGAACGAGCCGCTGATCTTCGTCGAGATCGCGCTCGTGAAAGGGGTGCCGGCGAGCGTTCAACTGCTGCTCGACCAGAAGGCGCCGGTGCACGATCCGCAGGCCGCCGACACCGCGATTTTCTACTCGATCTCGAACACGCAGCGCGGCTTGCGCGGGATCAGCTTCGGCAACCTCCTGCTCAAGCGCGTGATCGACGACCTGCGCCGCGACTTGCCGCAACTCAAGGTGTTCGCGACGCTCTCACCGCTGCCGGGATTCCGCAAATGGCTCGATCAGGCGGCTGGGGACGCCACGCTCCTCGCATCCGCCGATGCGACCAGGCTTGCCCGGGCGCTCGGCACCGATGCGCGCGAGGCACCGCTCGCCGCAGCGCTCGCGCGGCCCGGCTGGACGAGCGACGCGAAGCTTGCGGAAGCACTGCGCGAGCCAATGGAAAAGTTGTGCGCGCGCTATCTGCTCAAAGAAAAATCCGGCGGCCAGCCGCTCGACCCGGTCGCCAACTTCCATCTCAACAACGGTGCCCGCGTCCATGGTCTGTTCTGGCTTGCCGACCCTTCGGCACGCGGCATGCGCCAGTCGTACGGGATGATGGTGAGCTACCGCTACGACCCTGACGAGGTCGACAGGAACCACGAACGCTTCCTGAATAACGGCCAGATCGCCGCGTCATCCCGCGTGCTGCGGCTGGCGAGCTAAAACAACGCGAGCTGCCCGTCGAGATGCGGCTTGCGAAACCGCGTGGTGTCGAGCGAGCGGTGGCGGCGCCCTGTGTTGTAGCCGAGCCGCTCGCACGCGATGTCGAAGCGCTGGTGCAGCAAATCGGCGAATTCGCCGCTGCCACGCATGCGGCTGCCGAAACCGGGATCGTTGTCGCGCCCGCCGCGCATCTCACGCACGCGGCTCATCACGTGCTTCGCTTTCAGCGGATAGTGGGTCTCGAGCCAGTGCCTGAACAGATCCTTGACTTCCCACGGCAAGCGCATCAGCACGTAGCCCGCGCTGCGCGCGCCCGCGGCGTACGCGGCCTTGAGCACCGGCTCGATCTGATGGTCCGTCAGAAACGGTATCACCGGGGCAACGATCACACCCACCGGTATCCCGGCTGCGCTCAGGCGCCGTATTGTTTCGAGGCGGCGCGCCGGCGCGGCGCAGCGCGGCTCGAGCCGCCGCGCGAGGTCATGATCGAGGTTATTGAGCGAAACATACACGTTGACGAGGTTGCGCTGCGCCATCGGCGCGAGGATGTCGATGTCGCGCTCGATTAGCGCGTTCTTGGTGACAATGCCGACCGGATGTCGGCATTCCGCGAGCACTTCGAGAATGCCGCGCGTGATCTTGTATTCGCGTTCGATCGGCTGATACGGATCGGTGTTGGAACCGAGCGAAATCACCTCGCACTGGTAGCCGGGCTGCGCCAGCTCCTTGCGCAGCAATTCCGCCGCGTTCACTTTGGCGAACAGCCGGGTTTCGAAATCAACGCCTGGCGACAGATTCAGATACGCATGGCTGGGGCGCGAGTAGCAGTAAATACAACCATGCTCGCAGCCGCGGTAAGGATTGATCGACTGCGTAAACGGAATGTCGGGCGAATCGTTGCGCGAGATGATGCTCTTCGCATGTTCGACCGTGACGTAAGTCTTGAGGGGCGGCAATTCGCCGTCTGGCACAGTGTTCCAGCCATCGTCGAACCCTTCGCGCGCGACCTTCTCGAAGCGTCCTTCCGGATTGATTCCCGCGCCACGGCCCTTGCGCGGCGTTGCGTGTTCGCGGTTGAGGGTCTTGAGCGGCATGGCCGCAACATTACGCCAGGCGCCTCGCCCAAGTAAAGCCCGCACGCATTTTGCTGCTTGGCGGCAGCCGGCCAGAGTGTAGGATGGGTTGAGGCCGTCAAGGCCGATACCCATCAGCAAACGATCGACCGATGGGTATCGCTGCGCTCAACCCATCCTACTTGCCAGCGAGCATGCGCTCGATCGCGGCGAGCGCGTCCGCATCGGCCTTGCCTTGAGCGCGCGCAAGTTCAACTGCGACGGCGCCGAGCTGCCGGTAGATCGTCGCGATACGCGGCTCCCACGCACCGAGTGCCTCGAGGTGATGCGCGACGACAGCGTGGTCGCCGCGCGCAATCGGCCCGGTCAGCGCCTGCACCGTACCGAGCCTGAACGCGTTGTCGAGCGTCTCCCGCACCAGCGGCTCCATCATGCGCAACGCCGTCTCGCGTTCGAACCCCGATTTCTCGTAGCAGCGCAGCCCGGTCTCGAGCAGCGCTGTCAGATAATTGCAGACGATCACGCTCGCCGCGTGATAGACCGTCTTGAAGCCGGGATCGATTTCGGACACGCTGCCACCGATGCGCTCGAACGCGGGCCGCAGCACGGCCAGCGCCGCCGCGTCGCCTTCGGCGGCGCAGTAGGTGCCGCCGAACGTTTGCGCCGCGCTGGCGGGGTCGGCGAAGCTTTTCAGCGGGTGCACGCTCGCGACGACAGCTCCGCGCGCGGCAGCCGGCGCCAGGTCGCGCGACGGCAGCGCGCCGCTGCAATGAAACACGATATTGCCGGCCGCGAGCAGACCGCTCGCGGCGAGCGCCGCGCAGCACGCGACGATCTGGTCGTCCGGCGGGGTCAGCATCCACGCCCCGGCGGCGCGCATCTGCCCGACGGCATCGACCGCGGTCCCCTGGCCGATGAACGCAACCGCAGCCCGGCTTTGCTCGAGTCTCCGATCGAGCACGTCCTGGATCGTGAACGCCCCGTCTTGCGCCCACAGCCGCGCCAACGCGCGGCCTACGCGGCCGCAGCCGATAATGTTAAGTGTTGTTGTCGCCATGCGTAATTCGCTCACAGACGGCGCGCGGTACCTTTGGTCAGCACATCTTCAATAACACCGCATTCGCTCCTGGAGCTGGTGTCTTCACGCGCGCCCCTGTTGCGCCTCCCGCCCCGGACCGCTCCGCGGATGCCGTGTCGGCGCAACTACTGCCAGCCGATGACGTCGTAGCCGCGCTCGCGCAGGCAGCGCTGCACGAAATTCTTATAGGTTGGATTCAGGTCGCTGCGAAACGCGCCGTGCACCGCGCCCGCAACGCCGCCAACCGCCGCGCCCGCAACCGCGCCCTCGCCCACGCTGCCGCCGCGGATCAGCGTGCCAACGCCCGCCGCGGCAGCGCCGATCGCCGCGCCCTCGCCGCCGCGTTTCAGGACCTCGTTATCCGACTTCGCGACTCCCGAACTTTCCGCCATCCGCAGGCAGTCATCGATATCGCGCTGCGCGGTGGCATCACCAACCCTCTTCAGATGCGGGTTCGGATACAGCACGGGCCGCTGCGTTGTCGCACAGCCGGCCGCCACGCCAGCCGCGAGCAGCGCGATTACCAGTTTCACGGATCTCGTCTTCATATTCGTCAGCTTTTCAGGCCGCGCCGGTATATCAGGTAGTAAACCAGCGCCACCATCACGCTGCCGCCGAAGATGTTGCCGAGCGTGACCGGCATGAGGTTGCCCGCGAAACCGCCCCAATCGAGCGACGCCAGATCGACGCCGGCCGGCGCGACGGTCCCGCCCTTGAGCATGATGCCCAGCGGTATGAAATACATGTTGGCCACGCTGTGCTCGAAGCCGGCGGCGACGAACGCTGAAATCGGAAAGATGATCGCGAACACCTTGTCGGTCACGCTGCGCCCCGCCAATGCCATCCACACGGCAAGGCACACGAGCAGGTTGCAAAGGACGCCTTTGAAGAACGCTTCCCAGAACGGCAGCGCGGTCTTGGCAGCGGCGATTTTCAAATAGGCAAGCCCGACCTCGCCCTCGTTCATGCCCGCGTGACGCGACAGATACACCACGACCGCGAGTCCGATCGCGCCCACTGCATTGGATGCGTACACCAGCGCCCAGTTGCGCAAGATCTCGGCGGTGGTGATCTTGCCATCGGCCCACGCCATGACCAGCAGATTATTGCCAGTGAACAGCTCCGCGCCGCCGACTATCACCAGAATCAGTCCCAGGGAAAACGCCACGCCGCCGAGCACCCGTGCAACGCCGAACGACAGCTGCGTATCGCTGGCCACCAGCGTGAAGAACAATGCCCCCAGGCCGATAAACGCCCCCGCCAGCACCCCCAGCATCATCGTCGGCAACACCGGAAGGTGGGCCTTGGTCACTCCGACGTGATGGACCTTATCGGCGATTTCCTTCGGCGAAAACGCGTCGAAACCCAGTATCTCAGCCATCTAGCTCCCCTCTGTTCGACGTGCGTGCACCGCTGCGGCGAATGGGTGGCCGCCTATTTTTTCCCGCCGCGTTTTTTCCCGTCGGGAGATCTTACCAGCAGGACCGGCACCGGAGTGCTTCGCAGAATCGCCTCGGCGTCACTCCCGAGCACCATGCGGGTGACGCCGCGCCGGCCGTGCGTGCCCATCACGATGAGATCGGCGCGCCATTTTTTTGCTTCCTTGACGATGATCTCGGAAATACGGCCGCCGAGGCTTTCGAACAACGCGGACTCCGGCTTGAGGTCGCGCTTGCGGGCCAATGCCAGCGCGTTCTGCAGCGCTTTTTTGCCGGCCTCGCGCAGCGTGTCGAGCAGATCGCCCGTATTCAAGTAGCCATCGAAATTCTGCGCCACCACGAGCTCATCGACGACATGGATGATCCGCAGCTTCGCGCGCTGGTCGATGGCAATGCGTATCGCCTCCTGCAGCCCCAACGTGGAGGTGTGGCTGCCGTCTACCGGAACCAGGATGCGTTGATACATGATCGCTCCTTTACGAGGTTTGGTGATATTCACGGGGTCCGTCCCAAATGCTCCACTTTTTGGGCCGAAGATGCAACCGTGACTGGCACCAAGCCTTGAACTTGTTGCCGGATACCTTTATCTTGCGACGATTATCAAATGAATGAGGTAGCCATGGCCCAGCAACTGGACAAAAGCCTGAATCTGACGATGGACGCCGCGGGTGTTTATCGCGAGGAGGTCTACACCGACCGCAAGGTGGGAACGATCCGCAGCCTGACCCCCGTCAAGAGCGACGGCTCGCCCGACCCGGGACGCAAGCCCGTCTACGTCGGCGAGGCGCAGATACTCACCCCGATGGGCGCGATCCCGGTGACCTTCGAGATCGATGCGGCAACGCTGGATGCGGCGGTGACCCAGTACCCCGCCGCCGCCAAGGAGGCCGTCGAGCGCACGATCAAGGAAATTCAGGAACTGCGCCGCCAGGCCGCCTCTTCCATCGTCATCCCGCAGGGCGGCGGCCTGCCGCCCGGTGGTCTTGGCGGCGGCGGGAAAATTCAGCTCCCGTAACCGGGGCTTACCCGCGTTCCGTATCCTGCAGTCAGACTTGCGGATTCAGGCGCTCGAGCTTCGAGTGCAGCTTGTTGAGCGCGTTGATGTAAGCCTTGGCCGAGGCCACCACGATGTCGGTGTCGGCGCCCAGCCCGTTGACGATGCGCCCGTCTTTTGACAGCCGCACGGTCACTTCGCCCTGAGAATCGGTGCCGCTGGTGATGTTGTTGACCGAGTACAACAACAGCTCGGCGCCGCTGTCGACGATGCTTTCGATCGCCTTGAACGAGGCATCGACCGGCCCGCTGCCGGTGGCCTGCGCCAGTTTCTCCTTGCCCGCCTCGGACACCACGATTTTCGCGAACGGCAGCTCGCCGGTCTCGGAATGCGCGGTCAGCGACACTAGGTGGAAGTGTTCGCTATCGAGGTGCTCGCTCTCCTCCTCGCTGATCAGCGCCTGCAAGTCCTCGTCGAAAATCTCGTGCTTCTTGTCGGCGAGGTCCTTGAAACGCTTGAACGCGGCGTTGAGCGCCTCTTCCGACGGCAGCACGATGCCAAGCTCGGTGAGCCGCGCCTTGAACGCATTACGCCCCGAGTGCTTGCCCAGCACCAGCTTGTTGGTGACCCAGCCCACGTCCTGGGCGCGCATGATCTCGTAGGTGTCGCGGCTTTTCAGCACGCCATCCTGGTGGATGCCCGCCTCGTGCGCGAACGCGTTGGCGCCGACGATCGCCTTATTCGGCTGCACCGTAAAACCAGTGATGCCAGACACCAGCCGCGAGGCCGGCACGATCTGCGTCGCATCGATGTTGGTGTCGCAGGGGAACACGTCCTGGCGCGTGCGCACCGCCATGACGATTTCCTCGAGCGACGCATTGCCGGCGCGTTCGCCGAGACCGTTGATCGTGCATTCGACCTGGCGCGCGCCGTTCAGCACGGCGGACAGCGAATTGGCGACCGCGAGCCCCAGATCGTTGTGGCAATGCACCGACCACACCGCCTGGTCGGAGTTCGGGATGCGCTCGCGCAACTTGCGGATCAGCGCGCCGAAATACTCGGGCAGCGTATAGCCAACCGTGTCGGGAACGTTGATGGTGGTGGCGCCGGCCCTGATCACCTCCTCGAGGATGCGGCACAGGAAGTCGATGTCCGAGCGGCCTGCGTCTTCGGGCGAGAACTCGACGTTATCGGTGTATTCGCGCGCCCACTTGACCGCCTGCACCGCCTGCGCGATCACCTGCGACGGTTCCATGCGCAGCTTCTTTTCCATGTGAATCGGGCTGGTCGCGATGAAAGTGTGCACGCGCGGCGACCGGGCGCCCCTGACCGCTTCGCCGCAACGCCTCACATCATTTTCGTTGGCGCGCGCGAGCCCGCACACCGTGCTGTCCTTGACGATGCCCGCTACGGCCTTCACCGCGTCGAAGTCACCGTCGCTCGCCGCCGGAAAGCCGGCTTCGATCACGTCTACGCGCATGCGTTCGAGCTGGCGCGCGATGCGCAGCTTTTCGTCCTTGGTCATCGACGCGCCGGGGCTCTGCTCGCCGTCGCGCATGGTGGTGTCGAATACGATCAACTTGTCTTTGCTCATGGCCTTCTCCGATCTGCCTCAATTGTGGCACGCCCCGCTGTTACTGCGTGCGCAATCCAGAATCTGTCCCGGATCAGTTTCGACCCGGCCGCAACAACAAAATAAATGAAATGTGTGGGGTATTTAGCGCGCAAGGCGCAGCAGCAGGCCGGCCAGCAGGAACCTGGCATGAAGGGTAAACACATTGGCCTGACGCAAATAACTCATGGCTGAGGAATATAAAGGGTTTTTCTGCGGCTGGCAAGTAGCAGGCAAGCGGTCAGGACGGCGGCGCGGCCGGCGGCTCACCGCGACGCTTGCGTCCGGCCCTGTCCCATACCGCCAGCGCGTAGCCTGATGCCGCATAGGACAGGAACAGCATGAACAACATCTCCGGCAGCGTGCTCGACACCGCGACCAGCGCCACCACCGCCAGCGCAATGGCAACCACGACCGGGAACGACACGCTCTTGCGCGGGTTGATGTCCTTGCCGCTGTAATACTTGAGATTGGTGACCATGGTGATGCCGGCAAACATCGTCAGCGCCCAAGCCAGCCACTTCACCTCGGTGCCGCGGACCTGGTATTCGTTGAACGCCCACACCATGCCGGCGACAAGAGCGGCGGCGGCAGGACTCGGCAGGCCCTGGAAGAAGCGCTTGTCGACGACGTCGATATTGGTGTTGAAACGCGCGAGCCGCAGCGCGGCGCACGCGCAGTAGATGAACGCCGCAACCCAGCCGAGCTTGGTGGTGAGCCACGCCCCGAGCAACGGGATGTTCTGGGCGGAAGAAAAATCCTTGAGCGCCCAGACGTAGATGACCAGCGCCGGTGCCACCCCAAACGACACCATGTCGGCGAGGCTGTCGTATTCGGCGCCAAACGCGCTCTGGGTGTGGGTAAAACGCGCGACGCGGCCATCGAGTCCGTCGAACACCATGGCGACGAAGATCGCCAGCGCCGACTGCTCGAAATGCCCGTTCATCGCCTGCACAATCGAGAAAAATCCGGCGAACAGCGCCACCGTCGTGAACAGGTTCGGCAGCCAGTAAATGCCGCGGCGGCGGAACCTGCCACCTTTGCCCAGCCACTTCTCGCGCGGTTCGTACATTTTGAGTCAGGCCAGTTCGGCCAGCACGCTCGAAGTCGCAAAAACCCGGTCGCCGACGGCTGCTTTCGGCACCGCCGACAGCGGCAGGTAGAGATCGACGCGCGAGCCGAAGCGGATGAAGCCGTAGCGCTCGCCGCGCGCGAGCCGGTCGCCGGCTTGGACGTAACACAGGATGCGGCGCGCGATCAGTCCCGCGATCTGGACGCAGGTGACGTCCGTGCCGTCGGCCGTCCTGATCCACAGCGCGCTGCGCTCGTTCTCGAGGGAGGCCTTCGACAACGCGGCGTTGACGAACGTGCCGGCGTGGTACCACTTCTGGCGCACTTCGCCGTCGACCGGGCTGCGGTTGGAATGAACGTTGAACACGTTCATGAACACGCTGAACTTGAGCGCGTCGCGCTTGAGATAGGGGTCCCGGCCCCGCTCGACCAGCAGCACGCGGCCGTCGGCAGGCGACAGCACCGCTTTCGGCCCGGCTGGAATCGTGCGCGGCGGATCGCGGAAGAACTGCAGCATGAAAGCTGCGATGAGCCAGAACGGAAGCGCCCACGCCCAGCCTGCGAAACCCGTGACCGCAACCGCCGCCGCAAGTGAGATTACGACAAACGGCCAGCCTTCGCGCGCGATGATCGGATGGGGATAGTGGCTCACTAGTTTTTGGACTGATCCACCAGCTTGTTCTTCTTGATCCACGGCATCATGTCGCGCAGCTTCTCGCCGACGACCTCGATGGCGTGCTGGCGGCCGATGCGGCGCATCGCGTTCAACTTGGTCGCACCCGTCTGGTTCTCGAGCAGGAATTCCTGCGCGTAGACGCCGGTCTGGATTTCCTTGAGGATCTTGCGCATCTCGTTCTTGGTTTGTTCGGTGATGATGCGCGGCCCGCGCGTGAAGTCCCCGTACTCGGCGTTGTTCGAAATTGAATAACGCATATTGGCAATTCCGCCTTCGTACATCAGGTCGACGATCAGTTTCAGTTCATGCAGGCATTCGAAGTACGCCATTTCCGGCGCGTAGCCGGCCTCGACCAGCACCTCGAATCCGGTCTGCACCAGCGCGGTGCAGCCGCCGCACAGCACGGTCTGCTCGCCGAACAGGTCGGTTTCGGTCTCTTCCTTGAACGTGGTTTCGATCACTCCGGCCTTGCCGCCGCCGATCGCCGCGGCGTAGGACAACGCCATGTCGCGCGCTTTGTTCGACGGATTCTGGTGCACCGCGATCAGCATCGGCACGCCGCCGCCCTGCGCGTAGGTCGAGCGCACCGTGTGCCCGGGCGCCTTGGGCGCGATCATCACCACATCGAGATCCGCGCGCGGCACCACCTGGCCATAGTGAATGTTGAAACCATGGGCGAAAGCGAGCGTCGCGCCTTTCTTGATGTTGGGCGCGACGTCTTCACGATAAACCTTGGCGATGTGCTCGTCGGGCATCAGCATCACCACAAAATCGGCGCCTTTGATCGCTTCCGCGACGGCCTTCACGTTGAGGCCCGCTTTTTTCGCTTTGCCCCACGACGCGCCGTCCTTGCGCAGGCCCACCGTGACCCTGACGCCGGACTCATGCAGATTGAGCGAATGGGCATGACCCTGTGAGCCGTAGCCGACGATGGTGACCTTCTTGCCCTTGATCAGCGACAGGTCGGCATCTTTATCGTAATAGACTTTCATGATTTCCTCGATTTTCACTCTTCACTAGATTTTCAATATCCGGTCGCCGCGGCCGATGCCGGACGCGCCGGTGCGCACCGTTTCCACGATCGCGCTGCGATCGATCGCGCCCAGGAACGCATCGAGCTTGGAACCGGTGCCGGTCAATTCGATGGTGTAATCCTTGTCGGTGACACCGATGATGCGGCCGCGGAAAATGTCGGCCATGCGCTTCATCTCTTCGCGGTCCTTGCCGACGGCGCGCACCTTGACCAGCATCAGTTCGCGCTCGATGTGGTCGCCATCGGACAGATCCACCACTTTCACCACCTCGATCAGCTTGTTCAGCTGCTTGGTGATCTGCTCGATCACCTCATCCGAGCCGGTGGTAACGAGGGTCATGCGCGACAGCGACGCGTCCTCGGTCGGCGCCACGGTGAGCGACTCGATGTTGTAACCGCGCGCCGAGAACAATCCGGCCACGCGCGACAGGGCGCCCGCTTCGTTTTCCAGCAAGACTGAAATGATGTGTCGCACGGTTGCCTCGATCTACACCAGAATCATTTCCGACAGCCCCTTGCCGCCCGGCACCATCGGGAACACATTCTCGGTCTGGTCGGTGATGAAGTCCATGAACACCAGGTCTTTCTTGCGCGCCAGCGCTTCCTTGAGGGCGCCCTCGACATCTTCCGGCTTCTCGATGCGCATGCCGACATGGCCGTACGATTCGGCGAGCTTGACGAAATCCGGCAGCGCGTCCATGTAGGATTCGGAATAGCGGTTGCCGTGGAAAAACTCCTGCCACTGCCGCACCATGCCCATGTAGCGGTTGTT
>JACPTJ010000365.1 GCA_016192835.1 Betaproteobacteria bacterium | reverse complement strand
GATAAATGAAGTGACACTATATCGGAATCCGTTGGCACCGGGGCTATTCGTAGTGCGGTGATGGCAGGTCCTGGCGGCGTCAGGCAAGCAGCTCGCGCAGGCTCCGATTGACTTCAGTGCTGTGATGGCGCGCGGTCTTGCCGCTGGGCGCGATGGCCTCTTTGTAGAAAAACTCCGGAAGCTCGTCGTCCTTTTCGGTAAAGCCCGCCGCTTTATTGAACTCCCACTCCATGCGCAGCGTCTCGCGACCCAGCGTCTTCAGGAATGACGGATCGAGGTTTGTGCCATGCGCGTCATTGAGCGCGGTTACGATGAGCTCGGCGCTGACGTTCGTCACCGAACGCCCGAAAATGCACAGCCCCAGGGAATCCGCGGCAGCACATGCCGTTTGAATCTCGAGGCTCGCCGCGACGATTTGCGCGGTCGTTTTGTCCTTGCAGTCGAAAACCGGCAGGTTGCCCGTGGTGTGATCGGCGCCCTGCGCGGTGACCATCATCGAAATGCCGGTCAGCTCGACGACGCGGGGATCGTAGGCGCTGATCCCCTGCCGCTTGATGACGGGAACGCGCGCGACCTTGTAATGCGCGCCGACGCGGGCGGTGCCCTGCGCGAGCAGCCGGCCGCGCTCGTTGCCGCGGCGCATGTCCTCGAGCGCTTCCAGCATGAAGCCCACATCGCCGAACGACCCCTGTTTCGCTTCCATCAGGACACCCAGCGTGGCGCCGACTTCGATGGTATCGATGCCGAGATCGTTGGCGACGCCGTTCACCCGGGCGACGTCGTCAGGGTCAGTCAGGCCGCAATTGCTGCCAACCAGACCGAGCGTTTCGTATTCCAGCGGCGACACGATTTCCTTGCCTTTGTCGTCGACGTAAACATTGCTACACTCGATCAGGCAGCCCGGCATGCAGGCGTGCGCGGTCTCGCCGCCGCGGCTCGTATTTTGCTCGCGGATAAAGTCGCCGCCGAGCTTGAGCGGTCCCTCTGACGCTTCCACCAGACGGCCCGCGCTGAAATTGCGCACCGGCAGCCCGCCGACCCGGTTCATGATATCGGCCATCATCGCCGTACCAACGCGCTTGAACGTATCGATTGCCGGCTCCTTGCCGAGCCGCGCGCCGTATTCGCGCACGGCACCCATCACTTTCTTGCGGTCATGGAAGGTCGGCATCTTGTGCAGGTCGACGACGATGGCCTTGACCTTTTTGCTGCCCATCACCGCACCGACGCCGCCGCGCGCCGCGAGACGAGAAGGGCGTCCGTCGGTGTCGGCGATCGAAATGCCGGCCATCAGGCCGAGATATTCGCCGACCGGGCCGCACAGCGCGAAACTGACTTTCTTGCCGTAACGCTCGAAGATCAGCGCCGCCGCCTCATTGTTGCCCTTGCCCATGTAGGGTTCCGCGCTGTCGTAGGTGATGGCGCCATCTTTCGTGATGCGGATGACGACCCACTCGTTCGATGCACCATACAGGGTGAGCCCGGCAGTCTCGATCTGGCCCAGCGCAAAGCCAAAAGTGCCGCCCGCGTTGGCTTCCTTGATGCCGCCCGTCAGCGGGCTCTTGCAACCGACGCTGAGCCGGTTGGCGTTGGAGAAGTTCGTCCCCGCGAACGGCCCGGCGGAAAAGATCAGCGGATTTTCCGGGGACAGCGGGTCGACTGTCGCCACCCCAAGCTTGAGCAAGGTCTTGGCGATGTAGTTCCGGCCGGCGCGGACGATCGCTTCGCCGTGCAATTCCTCGGTCTCGACCGAGCGGTCCCGGAGATTGATGTGCAGGTATTTGCGCATGTCGATGTCACCTTTTGAAGATGGGAGATTCAGTCCGCCCGTTGCTTACGTGCTCCGCGGCTGAAACCGTGGTCGCAATTCTACACTTTTCGCGCGCGCCTCACTGTGCAACACTTGCCACTTATAATGGCGAATGTAGTCGTCAGGGATCGTGGAGCAAAGTAATTTCCCATGCTGGCCGCGGGGTCAATCCAGAAAATCGAGTCGGGGAGTGGCAGGCATCGAGTAGCGATCTGGAACAGAGAAGCGGGCCATGCTCATGCGCTCAGAGCTCGAGCACTTGCCCTTCTCGCGCGGCGAAGCAGTGCAGAGACGACCCGCGCGCCTCGATCAACCGGTTCGCGGTCTGCGCCATCGCCGCGACCGCTGGGTCGTCGTGGAGGGGGTCGTGATGGAAGAAAGCGAGAGACCGCACCTGCGCCGCAAGAGCGACCTCCACGGTCGCGCTGATCGATGAATGCCCCCAGCCGATCCGCCCCGGATACTCATCGTCGGTGTACTGCGCCTCCCCGATGTATAAATCCGCTCCTTCGATAAACCGGACGAATTCCGCATCCAGCCGTTCGCCGAAATCCCGGCCGGCCTCCGCCCGGTGCCCGAGGTGCGGGAGAGTTTGCTGGTAGGGTTCGTTGTCCGTGGCATATACGAACGACTTGCCTTGGTGAGTCACGCGGTATCCGAGGTTCATGCCCGGGTGATTGAGGTACGCGGCCGCGATGTGGGCCTCACCGATCTGAAACGGCTTGCCTTTGAACTCGTGCATATGGAGGGTCGAATGCATGTCGCCGAGCGCGACCGGGAAATAGTCCGCATCCATCTGGCCGCGGAGAACTCTCTCGAGCGAGCGCCCCTGCCCCCCTGACCCGTAGATATGGATCGTTGTGGTAGGCAAGTAGGCCGGCGTGAAGAACGGAAACCCCTGGATGTGATCCCAGTGCGTGTGGCTGATAAACAGGTGAATGGTGAGCGGCCGATTCGCGAACTCCTTCATGAGCGCCAGTCCCAACGGGCGGATTCCAGTCCCGGCATCAAAGATGAAAATGTCCGTCCCGCATCGCAACTCGACGCAAGAAGTGTTTCCTCCGTAAGTCGCAGTTTCCGCGCCCGGCGTCGCGATTGATCCGCGCGTGCCCCAGAAGGTAACTCGCATCTAACGAGGCTCCTGCCGGCCAAACGAGGCAAGGTGGCGCTCGACGATGGCCAGCAACTCGTCGGTGCGGAAAGGCTTGACCACGTAATCGGTCGCCCCCAGCTCGCGCGCCCTGTCGATGTCCGGCTTGTACGCTTTCGCCGAGGTCATGATCACGACCGTTTGCTTCATATCGGGGTGCAAACGCAGTGTTCGCAACACTTCAAAGCCGTGCATTTCTCCCATGATCAGGTCGCAAATGATCGCGGCGGGTTTGTGCTGGAGCGCGAGCTTGACGCCCACATCACCGTCAAAGGCGGTGTAGACGGTATAGCCCTGGTCGGTAAAGTAAAACGACTCGAGCTCGACCAGAGCCTCATCGTTATCGATGACCAACAACGTTTTGTCCATTATTTCTTGACTCCCGGCAGGGATTGCAAATCAATGTTCCGCAGGCGCTCGAGGTCTGCCCGAAGCTTCGCACTCTCGGCTTTGAGACGATCCACTTCGCCTTGTCGTTCCGCCAGCTCGCGGCGGAGACGCGGTAGTTCCTCGTTGCGCTTGGCGCCGCGCTCCAACTCGGTTTGAGAGTCGAGCAGAAGATCGAGGACGGTCTGGATCGCGCGTGCCCGTGCGGCCTGCGCGTTGCCGGGGTAGGCTTTGACGAATTCACCGTATGAGGCCGAGGCGCCCTCATAGTCCTCGGCGCTCATCTTTAGATCTGCCTCGTCCAGCAAGCTCCTCGACGGGTCCGGAGCCAGCACCGTACAGCCCGTGCCCAGCATTCCGACGATGAGTGTGACGAATAACGATTTCATGCCTCTTGAACTTCTCTGTCCATGGTCGCATCCGATGCCCTCCCCCGGGGAAGGCTTACCGTGAACCGGCTGCCTTTACCCTCTTGGGACTCGACCGTTACCTTGCCGTCATGCGCTTCCACCAGTGATTTGACGATAGCGAGCCCGAGCCCGGTCCCGCCCTTGCCGCTGTGCGCCTGGCGGAACCGATCGAATACTACAGGAAGAAAAGCGGTCGGTATGCCGATTCCGGTGTCTTCCACCTGAATTTGCATTTCGCTGGCGGTATGATGCAGTCTGACCGTCACGCTTCCACCGGTCGGCGTGAAGCGCAGCGAATTGCCCACCAGGTTCACGACCACCTGCACGATGCGGTCCTCGTCGCCGAGCATACGCTCCGAGCCGGAGGCGGCTTCCATTCGCAGCGTGATGCCTCGCTGTTCGGCCTGCGGGCGCAATTCCTCGATTGCCTGTCTCACGGCCGTCTCCAGGACGAACCAACGGCGCTCCACCGGCAGCATACCCGTGTTCACGCGCGAGAGGTCCAGTACTTCGTTCACCAGCCGCAGCAGACGCTCGGTTCCTTTCTGGAAAATCGCGATCAACCGCTTCTGCTTCTCCGTGAGCGGGCCCGCCGTCTTCGCTTCAATCAGGCGAGCCGCCTCGCTCATCGCGTTCAGGGGCGATCGCAGTTCGTGCGACACCGTGGCGTAAAACTTCTCCTTCATCTCGTCGGTTTCGCGCAATCGCGCGGCCATAGTGTTGAAGGATTTCGCCAACGCGCCGATTTCGTCCTTGGTGTCGATCGGGAGCGGTTCGCGGAACGATCCTTCCGCAACCGCTTTGGTGGCATCGGACAGCCGGCCTAGCGAGCGCGTCATTCGAAAAGAGATGATTCCCGTTCCCGCGAGGGCGACCACCACCGCCAGCAGCATGGCGGTGATTACGGCCTCCCAAGTCCGTGTCCGGAGCGCTTCGATTTCGCGCCGGGCTTGGCCAAGGGCAGCCGTCGCCTCGGTCTGCGTTTGGTCGAGGTTATCCCGGGTTATCTTTACCAGGCGGTCGAGATTTTCCACCACGCGGTCCACCCCCGGCTGGGCTTCGTCCTGCATCAATTTCTCAGCACGCTTCAGGCCACCGCGTTTTCGAAGCTCACGCGTTTCTGTCACGGTCGCGTAGTAGTCCTTAAAGCCGGTTGCAACGGCCCGGATTAGAGTCTGCTCTTGCTCGGTTGTGAGGAGACCCGCGAGGCGGTCGATTTCCTGAGTGATGTTCGTTGCTCCGGTGCTCGAAGCATCGGTGTATTCTTTATCGCCGAAGACCAGACTGCGCATGTCAACGCGTTTTGCCGTCGACACCGCCTCGCGCAGGTATGCTGCGCTACGCAGGGCCTCCGCGGCCCTGACCGTGATCGTGCGGTCGGCAATGGTGAGTTTGCCTACTTCGTACAAGCTCCACGCGGCAATCCCCGCCAATACCAAGATTACCAGCGAGAAGGCCAAGAAGAATTTGACTGCGAGCCGCATCGGAAGGCTTGTTAAGCCGAGGACTTGGTAGACGGACGGTACAATATACTGCCGGCGGAAGAAAATGCAAAGGCCCTGCGGGCCGCTGCCTGCGAAATCAGGGGCGCTTCGATTTCAGTTCGCGGCGCGTCACTTCGTGCCGGATTTCGCGCAGCTTGGCTTTGACCTTGGCCGCATTTTCGCTGCCCATCCGGATCATGATTTTCTGGCCGGCCGAGCGCGCCTCAAGAGCGGGATCCGCAAATTCGTACATGACCTTGGGCTGAGTCAGCTTGATGGGTCCCTTGATGTCGGGCGCATCGAGCAGATGGTCGAGCGTCTCGACCAGGCGATCGTTGAAATATGCTTTCGGAAATCCCAATTCTTCATAGGCGCGCTGGAATAGCGGATATAAACGGATATAAACGTCAACGAGCTTGCGGGCATCGACTGCCTGCGCGATTGTCACGTACGCGGCATAGCGCGTCGAATTGCCGGGGCTGATGACCATGTTGTCCTGCGTGCCCGCCCGGGCGAACAGCGGCGGAACCGGTTTGACCGGCATCATGCGCAAAGGTGCCTTCTTGCGCGGAAGATTATCGATGGTGGCGACAATGCGGCGGATCATCAGGTCGGGATAAAAGAACTCCGCCCACGATTTCTTGCCCAGCAATTCCGCCAGCGCTTCCCGCATCGCGGCGTCGCTTTCGCCGAGCGAAGGCAGGGGCTGCACCTCGCTTGTTTCGAGGGGGTGGAGTATCACCGGCGCGGCGGCGGCCGGGGCCGGCGGCGCTGCGGTTTTCGATGGTTGCGGTGGCAGGGGCTGCTGCCGGCCCTGCTGCCAGTAGTAATAAGCGGCGGCACCGCTTCCCAAAATGACGATCAGCAACACCCACCAGGCAGTTCGTCGCATAGTCAGGGTTCTCCTCGCAGGGTTTGGAGCGATTTTTCCTCAGATCAGCTTCACCAACTGTTTGCCGAAGTTTTGCCCGTTGAGCAGGCCGATGAATGCCCTGGGGGCGTTCTCGAGCCCGATCGCGATGCTTTCGCGGTATTTGAGTCTGCCTTCGTGAACGAGGGTGCCGAGTTCTTTGAGTGCGCCCTTCCAGAGATCGAGATGATCCGAGCAGATGAATCCGCGAAGCTGGATGCGGTTGATGAGGAAGCACCGGAAATTCCGCACCGTCAGCGCGTCCGGATCGCTGTAGCCCGAGATCTGGCCGCACAGCGCAATCCGCGAGAACGCATTCATGTGTAAGAGCACCGCGTCCAGCACCGGGCCGCCCACGTTGTCGAAGTAGACGTCGATGCCTTTGGGGCACGCCGCGGCGAGGTCGGCATCGAGGTTCCCCGCCTTGTAGTCGATGCACGCATCGAACCCGAGTTCGTTCGCGACGTAATCGCATTTCGCGCGGCCGCCGGCGATTCCCACCGCCCTGCAGCCCTGCAGTTTCGCGAGCTGGCCGACGGCGCTGCCGACCGCTCCGCCCGCTGCCGAAACGACCACGGTCTCGCCCGCCTTGGGCCGGCCGTGCTCGTTGAGCCCGATCCACGCGGTGACACCGGGCATGCCGACCGCGCCGAGATAGGCCGAAAGCGGCACGTAACCCGGATCGATTTTGCGCACGCCACCGCCATTGCTCGTGCCGTAGAGTTGCCACCCCGTGCGCGTTTCGACGAAGTCGCCGGCCCGGTATTTGTCGTGGCGCGATTCGATTACCTCGCCGACTGCGGTGCCGACCATCACCTCACCGACCGCAGCCTTCGCCGCATATGACCTGGAGTCGTCCATCCGCCCCCGCATGTAGGGATCGAGCGAAAGGTAATGCGCGCGGACGACGAACTCGCCTTCGCCCGCCCTGGGGGTGTCCGATTCGACGATGCGGAAATGGCTCTCTTCTACGCGGCCGCTCGGGCGGGCCGCCAGCAGGACTTGCATGTTTTTCACGTTGAAGCTCCTGATGCATGCATCGACGATGCGCTGACGTTGTGAACCTTCAATGGCGGATTCGCCCCGCGGATCACTGCGGCGCTATGCCCGCCACTTTCGCTGCTTTCCGGTAGCGATCGATCTCGCGGGGCAGGAGGTCGCTCAACTGCGCCAGGGTTTGAGGCCACGGCTCGGCGCTTTCATTGTCGAGGAATTTTTTCATCTCGGCGCCGGCGAGTATCTTGTTGACCGCGGCATTGATCATGTTCAGCCGGCCGGCCGGCAGTCCCGCGGGAGCAAACAGGCCCCACCACAACTGGTAGCTGTATCCCGGCACGCCGGATTGCGCGATCGCCGGCAGCCCCGGCAGCAACGGCGAGGGCTCGGCGCTGCTCACGCCAAGGACGCGCACCCTGCCGGCCTTCAGCTGCGGATTGATCGCGGCTGCGCTCGCGATCACGATCTCGACCTCGCCGGAGGCCAGCGCGGTCATCGCCATCGAAATGCCCTTGTACGGGATATGGGTGAGATTGATGCCCGCCGCGGAAGCGAACAACGCGCCGGCGAAATGATTGTTGCCGCCCGCACCGGATGACGAGTAATTGAGCTTGCCGGGATTCTTTTTCGCGATTGCCACGAGTTCCTTGATGGATTTGGCCGGCACCGACGGGTGAATCGCGAACATCATCGGGGCTTTGGCGAACGTCGCAACCGGCACGATGGCCCGCGCCGGATCGAATGGCAGCTTCGCCCGCACGGAGGCGGTGGCGGGATACGAAGAGGTGTGTCCGAGCAGCGTGTGCCCGTCGGGTTCGGCCCGGACGGCGATCTCGGTGCCGATCATGCCGCTCGCACCGGGGCGGTTGTCGACGACTACGTTCCTGCCCCACGCCTCCGTGAGCCTTTGCGCGACGGCGCGGCTGATGATGTCGATCGAACCGCCGGCGGTGTAGGGAACGATGATCTGGACGTTGCGGGTTGGATAAGCGGACTGCGCCGTGGCATGCGGAGCGGCGAATACCCACGCTCCGCAGCACAGCGCCGGTACCACCAGGTTGAATCCGGATCGCGTTGTATTCATGTCTTCTCCTTTGACTTGGGTTCTGGCGTTATAGCGCGAGATTACACCAAGACTCGAGTGCCCGGGAAATGTCCGGCGGTGGCTCCAGCCTCATCGGCGTTGACCGGCGGCTAATTGCTTTTTCTAGGTTAATATTGCTCCAACAGATTACTTTTCAGCGGAAGGAGCAGCGATGATGGAAGTGAAATCGACATTGATGGTGATCAATCAGGCGGATTATCCCGGGCGTCGCGGCGTGACGGACGGCCAGACCTACCAGCGGTTGATCGGATGGCCGGAAGTCAATGAGACCGACCGTGTAAGGCTGGGGCGCGCGACCTACAAGCCCGGGACCTACGAGCAGTTGCACTGGCACCCGATCGAGGCTTGTTATTACGTGATTTCCGGGCATGCGACGGTGCGCAACTTCGAAGGCAAGGAATTCGAAGTCGGTCCGGGCTCGATCATCTACGCGCCGCCCGGAATCGCGGGCGCCCACGAATGGGAGGTCAAGGAATCGCTCGAGTTGCTGGACATACGCGCGACGAACGAAACTAACCGCAAGATTCAGTACACGGTGGACAAGCAAACCAAGCGGTCCTACATCGATCTGGAAGATCTCGCCTATCGCGATGCGATCAGCTTCAAGTCGCATTATTAGAATTTCAATATGGCAAAACCCGAGATCGTGGTAATGGTGCCGATTTATGCGCCGACGCTTGCCGAGCTCGAGCGTGAGTTCACCGTGCATAAGCTCTGGACCGCAAGCGATCCCGATGTCTTCATGCAGGAGGTGTCCGGGCGGGTGCGCGGCGCAGTGACTACGGGGCTGCTCGGATTCAGCCGCAGCCGCTTCGACGCATTGCCAAAACTGGAAATCGTCGCCTGCTTTGGCACGCCGCATGGCACGGTGGATCTGGCCGCGGCCAGGGAGCGCCGGGTGGTCGTCACCAATACACCGGATTTCATCACGGATACCGTGGCGGATCTGGCCATGGGATTGCTCGTCACCGTGATGCGCCGGATTTGCGAGAGCGATCGCTTCGTGCGGGCCGGGAAGTGGCGCAATGCGGCGCCCGGGGCGGGGCGCGAAGTGCACGGCAAGACGTGCGGCATCGTCGGGCTGGGCAGGATCGGACGGGCGATTGCAAAGCGCGCGGAAGCTTTCGGAATGTCAGTGTGCTACCACGGGCCACGCCAGAAGCACGACGCCGCCTTTCCTTACTATCCCGATCTGGAAAGCATGGCGCGCGAAGCCGACTGCCTGGTGGTCTGCTGTCCGCTGACATCGGAGACCCGCAATCTGGTCGATGCGCGCATTCTCGATGCGCTGGGCCCGGAAGGATTCCTCGTCAATGTTGCGCGCGGCCCGGTCGTCGACGAGGCGGCACTGCTTGCAGCGCTCGGAAGCAGGCGGATCGCCGGTGCCGCGCTCGACGTATTCTGGGATGAGCCGCGAGTTCCCGCCGAGCTGCTGGCGATGGAGCACGTTGTGCTCGTTCCGCATATTGGCTCGAGCACTCAAGAGATTCGTGAAGAACGCGGCAGAAAGTTGCTCGCGAACCTGCGCGCGCATTTCGCCGGCAAGAGCGTTCCAAATCCGCTTGCATAGCGGGAGGAAGTTGGATGAAGGTCAGACGACGAGGATCGCGCGGTAGTCGTTGACGTTGGTGCGCGTGGGTCCTGTGACGACGAGATCGCCGAGCGCCGAGAAGTAGCCGTAGCCGTCGTTGTTGGCGAGCAGCTTGTCGGCGCGCAGGCCGAGTTTGGCGGCGCGCGCGAATGCTTCCGGCGCTGCAATCGCGCCTGCGTTGTTTTCCGTGCCGTCGATGCCGTCGGTGTCACACGCGAGGGCGTGTATCCCGTCCTCGCCCTGCAGCTCGTTGATCAGCGACAACAGAAACTCCGCGCAGCGCCCGCCGCGGCCGCTGCCGCGCACGGTGACCGTGCATTCGCCGCCCGAGATCAGCGCGACCGGCGGCTGCCACGGCTCCCCGTGCGCTTTGACTTCGCGGGCGAGCGCGGCATAGACTTTCGCGACTTCGCGCGCCTCGCCCGTTACGCTATCGCCGAGAATCGCGGCGCACACGCCGTTGGCCTGGAAAAACTTCGCCGCCGCCGCGAGCGATTGATGCGCGGTTGCAATCACACGGTTTTCAGTTCTGGCGAATGCCTTGTCGCCGGGCTTGGGCGTCTCGGCGAGTTCGCCGCGGATGCCGCGCGCGAGCGTTTCCTGTACGGCTTTCGGAATCCTGCACTCGTAGCGGTTGAGAATATCGAGTGCATCCTGATAAGTCGTCGGATCGGGCGCGCACGGGCCGGAAGCGACATGCGTCGGATCATCGCCGGTCACATCCGAAACCACGAGCGCGAGAATTTCTGCTTTGCATGCCACGGCGAGTCGTCCGCCGTGGATCGCCGACAGATGCTTTCGCACGGTGTTGATTTCCTGGATCGTTGCGCCGCAGCGCAGCAGTTCCTGGGTGACCGCTTTGAGATCGGCCATCGTGATCGTCTCGGCCGGCAGGCTCAGCAGGCTCGAGCCGCCGCCGGAGATGAGTGCGAGCAGCAGATCATCGCGGGACAGCCGCCTCGCGCTGTCGAGGATTCTTTTCGCCGCGGCCGCTCCGGCTTCGTCCGGCACCGGGTGGCCGGCCTCGACGACCGTGATGCGGTTGGTGAGCAGTCCGTGCGCGTAGCGCGTGATCACGGTGCCGTCGAGCGGCGCATCCGCCGGCCAGTGCTGTTCGACCGCGAGCGCCATCGATGCCGCGGCCTTGCCGGCGCCGACCACCAGCGTGCGGCCCTTGGGCGGCTTGGGCAGGTGCTGCGGAACGATCTGCAAGGGATCGGCTGCGGCCAAGGCGGCATGAAAGCTGGCGAGCAGAGTTTCTCGTGGATTCACGCCCGAAAGATATCATACGAGCCGCACGCTTTCGATGTGCGGGCGCGGTGACGTATCAAGCGTTCGCGGTCAGCCGCGAATGCGCCGGCGAGCTGTTGATGGTGGGTATGGCTATCCGATCGCGCACTGCCTTGGGTGTACCGGTGGGAAGGCCGCACCGCAGCAACCCTTCAAACTCCTTGGCCGGCATGGGCTTGGCATAGAAGCAGCCCTGCATGACCGAACAACCCAATGCCTGCAATAACTCCGACTGAGCAAGCGTCTCGACGCCTTCGGCGACGACGCTCAGGGAGAGGCTGCGCGCCAAGGCGATAACGGCACTGGTGATTGCCCTATCATCGGCGTTGGTGGTGATGTCATTGACAAAGGAACGGTCGATCTTGAGCGTGTCAATGGAGAAACGCTTCAAGTAACTGAGCGAGGAATAACCGGTGCCGAAATCGTCTATCGCCAGGCGCACTCCCAATGCCTTGAGCCGCTTGAGCAGTTCGACGGTTTCCTCAAGGTCGCGCATGAGCAGGCTTTCCGTGACTTCGATCTCGAGGTGCTGCGCGGCAAGCCCGCTTTCGCGCAGCGCCAAACCGACCAGGTTGAGGAGGTTTTTCTGGCGGAAATTCGATCCCGACATGTTGACCGCCACGTACAGCAGCGGGTGGCCCAAGTCCTGCCATGCCCGGTTTTGCCGGCATGCGGTGTCGAGCACCCAATTGCCAATCGGCACGATGAGACCGCTTTCCTCGGCCAGTGGAATAAAAACGCCGGGCGGCACCGTTCCCAACTCCGGGTGCCGCCAACGCAGCAGCGCTTCGGAGCCCACGATTTCCCCGCTGGCCGTGTCGATCTTGGGCTGGTAATACAGCAGGAACTCGTCACGTTCGAGCGCCCTGCGCAGGTCGTTTTCGAGCGATAAGCGCTCGAATGCGGTCGCGTTCATGGCACGGGCGTAGAACTGATAGGTGTTGCGGCCCTGCTCCTTGGCTTTGTACATCGCGGTGTCTGCATTCATGAGCAGTGCATCCTGGTCGCGACCGTCTTGCGGGAACAGCGCGATACCAACGCTGGCGGAAACGAACACTTCCCTGGCCTGGAGAAAGAAACGCTGCGACAGCGCGTCGAGAATGCGGCGCGCGACTTTTGCAGCGTCTTGTGGTTGCTGCAATTCCGTCAGAATCAAGATGAACTCGTCACCGCCCATGCGCGCAATATTGGCGGGCGAGGGGCTGTCCGTGTCGCGCACCACGCGGTCTTCGAGCCGCACCGACGCCGTCAGGCGCGTAGCGACTTCCTTAAGCAGTTCATCGCCCACATTGTGGCCCAGGGTGTCGTTGATGCGCTTGAAATTGTCGAGATCGAGAAACAGGATGGCGACGATCCGCTCTTGGCGTGCCGCCCGGGTCAGCGCATCGCCCAGATATTCCTTCAGTCGCAAGCGGTTAGGCAGACCGGTGAGGCTGTCGTGGTAGGCGAGATGGCTGATCCGTTCCGCCGCGTGCGCGCGTTCGGTGACGTCCTGTACAGTGCCCGTCACCGTGATTGCCCGGCCGCCGGCATCGCGATTGACTTCGGCCTGCACCTCGAGGGCGCATTCGCCGGCATCGCCGAGCGTCACCCTATATTCGACGTGGAGAGCGCTTCCGCCTTCGAGCGCGGCATCGACGCTGCGCCGCACGCGGTCCCGGTCATCGGCGTGGATGCGGCCGAACAAGGGGTCACCAGCCGGTGGCGAACTGCGATCGACCCCGAGCATACGCGCGCCTTCGGGTGACAGCCACCACGTACCTAAGCGTACATTCCACTTCCAGCTGCCGAGTTTCGCGATGCGCTGAGCATTGGCCAGGCTGGATTCGCTTTTCGCCAGATCTTCCAGCGCGGTGCTCGCTCGCAGAACGTAGCGGATCCGATACGCAAGGATTGGCCAGTTGATGGGCTTGACGACGAAGTCGGTGGCGCCGGCCTCGTAGGCGCGCTGGATCGACTCATCATCGTCAAGACCGGTGATCATGACGATAGGCGTGTGCCTGCCCTGGGCATGCTCGCGCAGCAGCCTGCACGTGGCGAAGCCGTCTACGTCAGGCATCATCACGTCAAGCAATATGATATCGGGCCGCGCGCGATCCAACTCGGCGATGCCGCTCATGCCGTCGGCGGCTTCCGCCACCGTCATGCCGACGCCCTCGAGCGTCTCGCGCACGAGGAGCCGCATCATCGCGTCATCGTCAATGACCAATGCCGTAACTTGTTCCGGGGCCTGGCCCACGTCCGTCATGCGGCGCGACAGCGTTGGCGGGTGGTGGATTGCGTGCGAGGTCATGATGTTGTTATCGGCGGAGGGGTGGGGGGAACTTGAGGCGGCGGCGAGTGCGCTACGCGACTTGTTGGTCGAGGATGGAGCACACGGTGCGATGCTCGCGGTCGATCTGGCTCAGCAGTTCATCGGCCCCATCCAGCGCCGCGTTGCGCGCGGAGGTCTCCAGCCGCTTGCAGTATTCGGCCAGGCGACTGGCGCCGAGGATGGCGCTGCTCGACTTGAGCGTATGGGCGGCGCGCTGCAGTTGCGGCGCGTCGGCGGTTGACAGCGCTTGTTTCATGTTTTCGACCAGTTTCGCCGAGTTCGAGATGAACAGCTTGACGAGTTTATGAACCAGGTTCGGTGCGCCCTCGCGCTGCAGCGCCCGAATCTTGTGGAGCGCCGAGAGGTCGACGGCATCCGCGGCAGGAGGCTCGGCGGCCTGCGTCGGGGCGAGCGCGGGGGCGGTTGACGCGCCGTCGGCGCGGGCCGCGGGCGGCGCGGGCAGCCAGCGCTGCAGCGCATCCGAAAGTTGCTCGCGGCTGAAGGGTTTGGAGAGGTAGTCGTCCATGCCGCACTCAAGACAGCGCTCGCGGTCGCCATCTATCGCGTTCGCGGTAAGCGCGATGATAGGCGTGCGCGAGGACGGAGAGCCCTCGGCGGGGACGCCGCCGCAATCGCGTTCCCGCGCGCGGATCAGCCGGGTGGCTTCGAAACCATCTATTTCCGGCATCTGGCAGTCCATCAGCACGAGATCGGGCCGCTCCAGCGCAAAGGCGGACACCGCTTCGCGTCCGTCGTTGGCCACGCGTGCTGTGCACCCGAGATCCTCGAGCATGGCCAGGGCGACCTCCTGATTTACCGGGTTGTCCTCCACCAGCAGTACCCGAGCGGTGAACTGCGGGCGTGCTACGGCTGCGGACGTCCCGCTTGCCGGATCCATGCTCCCGATGGAAATGTGCATCGCCCGGGCAAGCGCGTGATAAAGCTCGGCACGCCGGACGGGTTTGCTCAGACATTCGGCCGCCCCCGCGGTGCGCGCCTCGCTGGTCTCGCCGAGGGAGGCGACCGAGGACAGTATGAGCACCCGCACGCTTCGGGTCAACGCATCGGCCTTGATGGCGTGGGTGAGTTCGAGACCGTCCATTCTGGGCATCTTCATGTCGGTGACGACGAGATGATAGGGCCGGTCTTGCCGCGCCGCCTGGCGCAACGCAGCCAATGCCTCTACCCCGTCCCCGGCGCTGTTGACTGCCATGTTGGCCGTGGCCGCGTAGTGTTCAAGTATGCGGCGGTTGGTCGGATTGTCGTCCACGATCAACACCCGCAGTCCGGCCAGGCCGGCCTCGGAGCGCGATTCCGCGCGAGCCGGGCCCAGCGGCAGATCGAGCGTGAACCAGAATTGCGAACCGGCGCCCGGTGGGCTGTTCACCCCGATCTCGCCCCCCATCATATCCACCAGTTGTTTGCATATCGCGAGCCCCAGACCCGTGCCGCCGAAGCGGCGGGTGGTCGAGGTGTCGGCCTGCGAGAACGGCTGGAACAGATTGCGTTGCGCCTCCTGGCTGATGCCGACGCCGTGGTCGGTGACCGAGAACCGCAGCCGCGTGCGCTCCGGCGCGCCGCAGCCTTGCGCCACGGATTCAATCCGCACGACGACTTCGCCGGCCGCCGTGAATTTGATCGCGTTGCTCAGGAGGTTGGTCACGATCTGGCGCAGCCGCACCGGATCTCCGATCACGCTCGCGGCTGCGTCGTCGGCGAAGTCGTAGACGAGTTCCAGACCCTTGCGATGGGCGTGGTCGGCGAGCAGTTCCACAACTTCGCTCACCGTCTCGTCAACATCGAATGGCACCGTCTCGAGCTGCAGTTTTCCGGCCTCGATCTTGGAGAAATCCAGGATCTCGTTGATGACCGAGAGCAGCGTGTCGCCCGAGCGGCGGATGGTTTCTGCGAAGCGGCGCTGGGCGTCGGTCAGGCGCGTGTCGAGCAGCAGCTCGGTCATGCCCAATACGCCGTTCATCGGGGTGCGGATCTCGTGGCTCATGTTGGCGAGAAACCGCGACTTGGCGCGGCTCGCCGCTTCGGCCTCGGCCTTGGCCTGTTGCAGCGCCTCCTCGGCGCGCTTGCGCCCGGTGCTGTTGCGGTTGATGCCGACCGTGCCGACGATGTGGCCGGAGGCATCGCGTATCGGCAATTTGCTGATGGTGTCCCACCGCGACTGAGTGGTGTCGTCCACTCCCTTTGTCACGACCTCCTGCTCAAGTTCCAGAATCGGGACGCCGGTTTTTATCACCTCGGCGTCCTGCGCCGCCATCTTCCCGGCCAGGTCGGCGGGGAAAAAGTCGAATACGGTCTTGCCGGCAATCTCGCCGCCGCCCGGCATTCGTGCCGTGAGCCACCCTTGGTTGGCCAGGAGGAACCGCCCTGCCGCGTCCTTGACGTAGATATACTCGGGGAGGGTGTCGATGATCGTGCGCAGCAGCGCCCGTTCCCGCACCACTGCGTTCTCAGCGTGCTTGCGCTCGGCAATCTCGTTCTGCAGCGTGCGGTTGAGCACTTCCAGCTCAAGTACGCGTGCTTCCAATTCTTCCCGCGCACGGCGCAGCATCGTTTCGTGCTCCAGGCGCCCAGCATACTGACGCTTGATAATGGTGTCGGCGCGCCGCACTATAAAGAACAGTACGCCAAACAGGATTATGAATGTCGCCACCACGCCGACGACAACTCGCAGCTGTGTCCGCGATTGCTCGAGCAGGAGAGCCGTCATGTCCTGGTAGACTTCGAATACCGAGTAGATATCGCCTGTATCCGGATCGTGCAGGGGAACGTAACTGGACAGTACGTCGCGGTCCTCGACGATCTGTTCGAAGGCGCTGAACTGACCGCGGCGCGTGATTTCGGAGACGGTTTCACCGCGCCGGGCGCCCTTGAATCCCGCGTTCCCGCTCTTGTCCTCGCCGATCTGCAGGGGCTCGCTGGAATAGAGGGTGCGGCCGTCCAGCGCGAAGATCTTGATCTTGAGAATTGGCGTGTTGCGGGTCCGCTCGCGTATCATGGCGTCCATTACTTTCGTTTGCGAAGCCGTGCGCAGTTCTTCAGTTGCAAGCCCTGGTGTCGACGTGACGTAACTCCGTACGTCAAGCTCCCGAGAGTTGCCGAACAGCCGCGTGATCGTTTCGTTGTTTGCCTGCCCCGTCTCCCTCAGATTTGACGCCACGGTCGCCCAGTAGAAGTACGACAGTGCTGCCGTGGCGAGCGCCATCGAGACGACGCTTGCGATTGAAAAGTAGCGCAGCAGCTTGAACACGATTCACCTTGCCCTTTGCGGGCCGATGCCCTCGAGCGTCTCGCGCACGAGCGGGCGCATCATCGCATCATCGTCGATGACCAACGCCGGATGCCGTTCCGCGGCCGGCGCGGGAACGCAGGTGGGGCATGTTGCGGGCCGGGTGCCCGCGGCGATTGGACGCACAGCCATTCCGAAACCACCGTAGCGAGATTTGGGGCGTTGCGACTGTACTGACCGGCGCACGCCGGCCCTGCCGCCACAGAGGTGTAATCGGCCGCAGCCCGTCAAACTTGAGGAAAGGGGGGCGGTTTTGTATAAGGTGTTTGTCGCGGCTAAGGCCGGCAGACTTCCAGCACGCGTCTCAGGTATTTCCCGGTGTGACTTGCGCTATTCTTTGCGACCTCTTCCGGCGATCCTTCGGCGATCACGCGGCCGCCGCCGTCACCGCCTTCGGGCCCGAGGTCGATGATCCAGTCCGCGGTCTTGATCACGTCGAGGTTGTGCTCGATCACCACCACCGTATTACCGTGGTCGCGCAGCCGGTGCAGCACGCGCAGCAGCAGGTCGATGTCGTGGAAATGCAGGCCGGTGGTCGGCTCGTCGAGAATGTAGAGCGTGCGGCCGGTATCGCGCTTGGAGAGTTCGAGCGCAAGCTTGACGCGCTGCGCTTCGCCACCGGAGAGCGTGGTCGCGCTCTGGCCGAGCGTGATGTAACCCAGGCCCACGTCGAGCAGCGTGTGCAGTTTCCTCG
Organism: Betaproteobacteria bacterium; assembly: GCA_016192835.1. Lineage (GTDB taxonomy): Bacteria > Pseudomonadota > Gammaproteobacteria > Burkholderiales > SG8-41 > PALSA-1004. The sequence goes on along the minus strand of JACPTJ010000365.1, from coordinate 12,455 downwards.
CGATGATCGGCACCGCGCCGAAGAACCCGGCCGCCTGCTCGACCGTCATCCTGAGAACTTCGTTGATGTTCCTGCCTTTATATTGAACTTCGAGCGTCTCGCGGTTGTAGCGCTTGCCGTGGCACACGTCGCATGGCACGTAGATGTCGGGCAGGAAGTGCATCTCGACCTTGAGTACGCCGTCGCCCTGGCACGCCTCGCAGCGCCCGCCCTTGACGTTGAACGAGAAGCGCCCGGGGCCGTAACCGCGCTCCCGCGCCATCGGCACCCCGGCGAACAGCTCCCGGATCGGCGTGAAGAGTCCCGTATAAGTTGCTGGATTGGAACGCGGCGTGCGGCCGATCGGACTTTGATCGACGTTGACGACCTTGTCGAAATGCTCGAGCCCATTGATGGCTTCGTGCGGCGCCGGCTCGGCCGTGCTGCCATACAGGTGCCGCGCGGCAGCCTGGTAGAGCGTGTCGTTGATCAGCGTCGACTTGCCCGAGCCGGAAACTCCGGTGATACAGACCAGCAAGCCAACCGGCAGTTTCACCGTGATGTCTTTGAGGTTGTTGCCGCGCGCGCCGCCGATCGTCAGCAGGCGCTTCGCGTCTGGTTTGTGGCTCAGGCCCGGCACATCGATGCGGCGGCGGCCCGTGAGGTACTGTCCCGTCAGCGATTCGGCGTTGTTCTTGATGTCGGCCGGCGTGCCTTGCGCGATGATGCGCCCGCCATGCACGCCGGCGCCGAGCCCGAGGTCGACGACGTGATCGGCGGACTCGATCGCTTCGCGGTCGTGCTCGACGACGATCACGGTATTGCCGATGTCGCGCAGCCGCTTCAGCGTATCGAGCAGCCGTGCGTTGTCGCGCTGGTGCAGCCCGATCGACGGCTCATCCAGCACGTACATGACGCCGGTCAATCCGGAGCCGATCTGGCTCGCGAGCCGGATGCGTTGCGCTTCTCCGCCCGACAGCGTGTCGGCCGCGCGATCGAGCGACAGGTATTCGAGTCCGACATTGTTGAGGAACGTGAGGCGGTTGATGATCTCGATGACGATCCGGTCGGCGATCGCCCGCTTGGTTCCGGTCAGCTCGATGGTTTCGAAAAACTGCGCCGCCTGCCTGAGCGGCAGCGCGCTCAATTCGTAGATCGTCCGGCCGGCGACGTGCACGTGGCGCGCTTCGCGCCGCAGCCGCGTGCCCTGGCACTCCGGGCAGCTCTGGGTGTTGAGATGCTTGGCGAGTTCTTCGCGCACCACCACCGAATCGGTTTCCCGGTAGCGCCGCTCGAGGCTGGGAATAATGCCTTCGAACGCATGCTCGCGCTGTTGCTTGTTGCCGCGCTCGCCGAGGTAGAGGAATTTGATCTTGTCGCGTCCCGAGCCGTGGAGCACGACGTCCTGCACCGTCTGCGGCAACTGCTCGAACGGTGTCTCGAGATCGAAGCCATAATGTTGCGCGAGACCCTGCAGCATCTGGAAGTAGAACTGATTGCGGCGGTCCCAGCCCCGGATTGCGCCCGAGGCGAGCGACAGGTGAGGGTAGGCGACGATCCGCTTGGGATCGAAGAAGCTTACGGTTCCGAGACCGTCGCAGCGCGGGCACGCGCCCATCGGATTGTTGAACGAGAACAGCCGCGGTTCGAGTTCCGGCAGCGAATAGCTGCAGATCGGACACGCGAACCGCGCCGAGAACAAATGCCCGGCGCCGCTGTCCATTTCGACCGCGAGCGCACGCCCGTCGGAATGCCTGAGCGCGGTCTCGAACGATTCAGCCAACCGCTGCTTGACCTCGGGGCGCACCTTGAGGCGGTCGACCACGACTTCCACCGTGTGCTTCACGTTCTTCCTGAGCTTCGGCAGGGCGTCGATTTCGTGCACCTCGCCGTCGATGCGCACGCGCACGAAGCCCTGCGCGCGCAGTTCATCGAAGAGATCGACCTGCTCGCCTTTGCGGCCGACGATCAGCGGCGCGAGGATCATCAGCCGCGTATTTTCCGGTAGCTGCAGCACGTGGTCGACCATCTGCGACACGCTCTGCGCGGCGAGCACGATGTTGTGATCCGGGCAGTGCGGGTCGCCGGCACGCGCGAACAGCAGTCGCAGATAGTCGTGAATTTCGGTAATGGTGCCGACCGTCGAGCGCGGGTTGTGGCTCGCTGCTTTCTGTTCGATCGAGATCGCCGGCGAGAGCCCCTCGATCAGGTCGACGTCGGGCTTTTCCATCAACTGCAGGAACTGGCGCGCGTAGGCCGACAGCGACTCGACGTAGCGACGCTGGCCTTCCGCGTAGAGGGTGTCGAACGCGAGCGAGGACTTGCCCGACCCCGACAGGCCGGTGATCACGATCAGCCGGTTGCGCGGCAGATCGAGGCTGATGTTCTGCAGATTGTGGGTGCGCGCGCCGCGGATGCGGATCAGCTCGACGCTTCTCGCGAGCGGGTCCGCACCGGACGCTTGCAGCCGGACGACAGTGGGCCGGTGAGTTGACAAGTAGCGCGAATCCAAGAGTAAACCTGTTAATATACCGGACTTTGCCGCTTCTCCCCAAGCCGTATTTCGCTATGTCCCCCGGCAACCGCATGAGCCCGGCCGAGTTGCGCGCGAGCATCGGCCTCGCAGGCATTTTTGGGCTGCGCATGCTCGGCATGTTCATCATCCTGCCGGTATTCGCGCTGTACGCCGAACACCTGCCCGGCGGTGACAGCCATACCCTGATCGGTGTCGCGCTTGGCGCCTACGGCCTGACCCAGGCCGTGCTGCAAATCCCTTTTGGCTGGCTCTCGGACCGCATCGGCCGCAAGCCGGTAATTGCCGGGGGTCTCGCGCTGTTTGCGCTCGGCAGTTTTATCGCTGCGGGAGCGCACGACGTCTATTGGATCATCGTCGGACGGGTGATCCAGGGCGCCGGGGCGATTTCCGCCGCAGTCATGGCGCTCGCCGCAGACCTCACCCGGGAGGAGCATCGCACCAAGGCGATGGCGATGATCGGCATGACCATCGGCGCGACCTTCGCGCTGTCGCTGATCGTCGCCCCTGTGCTCAACCGCTTCATCGGCGTGCCGGGGATTTTCGCGCTGACTGGCGTGCTGGCGCTGCTCGCGATCGGGGTGGTGTACGCAATCATTCCGAATCCGCAGCTCAGCCATTTTCACAGCGATGCCGAAGCCCAGTCCAGCCAGTTCCTTGACGTGCTGCGCGATCGCGAGCTGCTGCGGCTCAACTTCGGCGTGTTCGCGCTGCATGCAGTGCTGATGGCGTTGTGGATGGTGGTGCCGTTTTCGCTCCGGACCTACGGGCTTGCCGCCGACCATCACTGGCAGGTCTATCTGCCGGTCCTGCTCGGTTCCGCCGCGCTGATGATCCCCGCCATCGTTTACGCCGAACGCAAGGCCAGGCTGAAGCCAGTGCTGGTCGCATCGGTGGCGTTGATGCTGGCGGCGCAGGTGCTGCTGGCGATGCTGCCCGGGTTCTGGGGACTGGTATCCGCGTTGCTGGCGTTTTTCACCGCGTTCAACGTCCTGGAAGCGAGCCTGCCGTCGCTCATCACCAAAGTCGCGCCGGTAGGCGCCAAGGGCACCGCGATCGGCGTCTACAGCAGTATTCAGTTTCTGGGCACGTTCGCCGGCGCCGCCGGAGGCGGGTATTTGTCCCAGCATTACGGGGTCTACGCGTTGTTCGGCTCCTGCGCCGCGCTGTCGGGGTTATGGCTGGCCGTTGCGGCGACCATGAAACCGCCTGCCGCGGTGCGCACAAGGATGTATCATGTTCGGGCCATGGACAACCTGAGCGCGGCGGCCCTGTCGCAGCGGCTCGCGGGGTTGCCGGGAGTGCGCGAAGCGTTGGTCCCGGCGGGGGAAGGCGTGGCGTATCTCAAGGTGGAGATGAAGGGTTTCGATGAACAGCACGTGCTTGAACTAATTGGAGGAGAGACCTAAATGGCATCAGTAAACAAAGTAATCCTGATCGGCAACCTGGGCGCGGATCCGGAAACGCGCTACCTGCCGAGTGGCGACGCCGTGGCCAACATTCGCATTGCGACCACCGATGTCTGGAAAGACAAGAGCGGCGAGAAGCAGGAGCATACCGAATGGCACCGGATCGCGTTTTTCGGCAAGCTCGCGGAAATCGCCGGCGAATACCTCAAGAAAGGCTCTCCGGTGTATATCGAGGGACGGATCCGCACCCGCAAGTGGCAGGACAAAGAGGGCCAGGACCGCTATTCCACCGAGATCGTGGCGGACCGCATGCAACTCCTGGGCAGCCGCGGTGGCGGCACGGAGTCCGTGGCGCGCGAACCGAAGCCGGCAGCGGCCGAGTCCGGCGGCGGTGCAAAACCCGCTGCGAAGAAGAGCGGGGCGTCGTTCGACGACATGGACGACGATATCCCGTTCTGAACGGCGCTGCGTAAACTGTTCAGTTGCCGGTTGTTGATGCACGTCAACGCGCCGCGTGCCCCAAACGCCTAATATGAATTACGTGCTCAATCGTGTTAATTAAGCGGAGGGAACCATGGATGCCGAGTTGACCCAAAAACTGGTTGCTGATTACAAAGTGCTGGTGACCGACGCCGAAGAATTGATCAAGGCGACTACCAGCCAGTCCACCGAGAAAATCGCTGAGGCGCGCGCCCGGATGCAGCAGGCGTTGCTCGACTTGAAACCCCGGCTTGCCAATGCTGAGGCGATGCTGAAGGACAAGGCGCGGGAGGCAGCATCCGCTGCCGATGAATACGTTCACGACAACCCGTGGGTAGCTATGGGGGCTGCCGCGGGCCTCGGCATGGTTGTCGGCCTGTTGATCGGCCGGCGCTGAGCGCCGGCGCCTGACACCTTCCCCCTTGATGGGGGATGTTTGGATTATTGAGAATTACGTAACCGAGTGTCAGCCGCACGGCGCGGCTGGGCGCGGCGGCGCGGATTTATCGCGCCGTCGTGGATGGTTGCATGCGTTGTTCGGCGCGATGAATCCGCGCCCTACGACGATGGCGTTGGGCACAGATCGTAAGAATCCTTCCCCGCGTCAGATGCAATACTGCCTTGAGTTTCAGGCGTCCGTCTGTCACGCCTGTCGCCTCGCCCCAATGATTTCAGCTATAATGTATGTTTTTGAATTTGGGGCCAATTATGCCGATCTACGAGTATCGTTGCGCCGCCTGCGGGTTCCAGAAGGAATACCTGCAGAAGATGGGCGACGCGCTGCTGACGGTCTGTTCCGAATGCAGCGCAGCGAGTTTGCGCAAGATGGTGACTGCTGCCGGTTTTCAGCTGAAAGGCAGCGGCTGGTACGCGACCGATTTCAGAAATGGCTCGCAAACCAAGTCACAATCTCAAAGCGAACCTGCAGCGAAAACCAAAGGCAAACCCGGGGCGAAATCCGAGGATAAGTCCGCCGCGAAATCCGCGGACCAGCCCGCGGCGAAATCCGACGCCAAGCCGGCTCCGGAGGCTTCAGTGAAGAAATCCGACGCGGCGGCGCCAACGCCGACATCGGGCACGGGCGCCAGCCCGGCGTGACACGGGTTCTTGAACAGGTTGGTCAGGATGAGGGGGCATTTGAAAAAGTATTTCATTACGGGTCTGCTGGTCTGGGTACCGCTCGGCATCACGCTGTGGGTGCTGCATCTGCTGGTGAGCACCATGGACCAGACGCTGCTGTTGCTGCCGGAGGAATTCCGGACCGAGCGCTGGCTCGGCGTTTACGTGCCGGGCATGGGCGCGGTCATGACGGTGGTCGTAGTGCTCGCCACCGGCCTTGTCGTTACCAACTTCCTCGGCCAGCGCCTGCTATTGTTCTGGGAAAGCATGCTCAGCCGCATCCCGGTGGTCAAATCGATCTATAACAGCGTCAAACAGGTTTCAGACACACTGTTCACATCGGGCGGCCACGCGTTCCGCAAGGCGCTGCTGGTGCAGTATCCGCGCGAAGGTTCGTGGACCATCGCATTCCTGACCGGCGAACCCGGCGGCGATGTCATCAATCATTTGCACGGCGAGTACTGGAGCGTTGACGTGCCGACCACGCCGAATCCGACGTCGGGATTTTTTCTGATGATGCCGAAAGCCGACGTGATCGAACTGGACATGAGCGTGGATGCCGCGCTCAAATACATCATTTCGATGGGCGTGGTTGTGCCCGGGAGCAACGGCCGCAAGAATGGCAAGCTGACCTCCAGGCCCGGGACTGCGCGGCAGCAGGCAGTAAATCAATAGCGCCATGCGTAGCGAATACTGCGGCCTGATCAGCGGCAAGCACTTGCAGCAGACAATCACCGTGTTCGGGTGGGTGCACCGCCGGCGCGATCATGGCGGCGTGATATTCATCGACCTGCGCGATCGCGAGGGCCTGCTGCAGGTGGTGTGCGATCCCGACAACCCCGCGGCGTTTAAAACCGCCGAAACGCTGCGCGGCGAATTTGTCGTCAAAGTGACCGGCAAGGTGCGCGCGCGGCCCGCAGGAACCGTGAATCCCAACCTCGTCAGCGGAGCGGTCGAAGTGCGCGCAGGCGAGAGCGAAATCCTGAATCCGTCGCTGACGCCGCCATTCCAGATGGATGACGACACCGTGTCGGAGACGGTGCGCCTCGAATACCGAGTCCTCGACCTGCGCCGGCTGCAGATGCAGAATAACCTCAAGCTGCGCCACAAGGCTGCGATGGCGGTGCGCATGTTCCTCGATGCGCACGGCTTCATCGACATCGAGACGCCGATGTTGACGCGCTCGACACCCGAGGGCGCGCGCGACTATCTGGTGCCCAGTCGCGTGCATGCCGGCGAATTCTTTGCATTGCCGCAGTCACCGCAGCTGTTCAAGCAGATGCTGATGATTGCCGGTTTCGACCGCTATTACCAGATCGTCAAATGTTTCCGCGACGAGGACCTGCGCGCCGACCGCCAGCCCGAGTTCACCCAGATCGACGTCGAAACCTCGTTCATGAACCAGTCCGAAATCACGGCGCTGATGGAAGATCTGATCGCGAGCGTCTTCAAGAGCGTGCTCGACGTCGATCTGCCGGACCCGTTTCCGCGCATGACGTACGACGAGGCGATGGCGCTCTACGGCTCGGACAAGCCGGACCTGCGGGTGCCATTGAAGCTCACCGAGCTCACCGACGCAATGCGGGACGTCGATTTCAAGGTGTTCCGCGACGCGGCGCGGCTCGCGGATGGGCGCGTTGCCGCGCTGTGCGTGCCACAGGGCGGCGAGCTCACGCGCAAGGAAATCGACGATTACACCGAGTTTGCGAAGATCTACGGCGCCAGGGGACTTGCCTACATCAAGGTCAACGCGCTCGAGAAAGGCAGCGCTGGGCTGCAGTCGCCGATCCTCAAGTTCCTGCCGGAGGCTGCGGTCAAGACCATACTCGAGCGCACCGGCGCGTGCGACGGCGATCTGATTTTCTTCGGCGCCGACCAAGCGAAGATCGTCAACGAGGCGCTCGGCGCGCTGCGCGTCAAGATCGGCCACGAGCGCGGGCTCGCCGAAGCCGGCTGGAGGCCGTTGTGGGTCCTTGATTTCCCGATGTTCGAGTGGGACGAGGAGGGTAAGCGCTGGAACGCGATGCACCACCCGTTCACCGCACCCGCCGACGGTCACGAGGACCTGCTCGACAAGGATCCCGGCAAGGCGCGTGCCAAGGCGCACGACATGGTGCTGAACGGCTCGGAGATCGGCGGCGGCTCGGTGCGGATCAACCGCCAGGACGTGCAGTCGAAAGTGTTCCGCGCGCTCAACATCGGGCCGGAGGAAGCCGAAGCCAAGTTCGGCTTTCTGCTCAAGGCGCTGCAGTACGGCGCGCCGCCGCACGGCGGCATCGCGTTCGGGCTCGACCGCATTGTCGCGATGATGGTGGGCGCCGAATCGATCCGCGATGTGATTGCTTTTCCCAAGACCCAGCGCGCGCAGTGCCTGCTCACCCATGCGCCGAATACGGTCGACGAACAGCAGTTGCGCGAGCTGCATATCCGGCTGCGGCAATAGAAGCAGCGAGGCGTGGTCTACAAGATTCCGATTTCGGTGCTGGTGGTCATCCATACACCTGAGCTGCACGTGTTGCTCCTCGAGCGTGCCGACCGGCCCGGGTTCTGGCAATCGGTGACCGGCAGCCAGGACGCGGGTGAAACGCTGCCGCAAACGGCGCAGCGCGAAATCGGCGAGGAAACCGGGCTGGATGCCGGCCGCTATGAACTGGTCGACTGGCATAAGCAGAACCAGTTCGAGATCTACCGGCACTGGCGCAGCCGTTACGCGCCGGGCGTCATGCACAACACCGAGCACGTGTTCAGCCTGCAGGTGCCGCTGCCGCTGCCGGTGACCGTTGCCGCCAGGGAGCACCTGCAATACGTATGGCTGCCGTGGCGGGAGGCGGCGGACAAGGTGTTCTCGTGGAGCAATGCCGATGCCATACGCGAACTGCCGGAGCGGGTTTTGGCGGGGCGATCCCCTGCCCTGTAGCGCAGGCATTGGGGTAAACTGAATCTTAAGCTGGATTTCTTGTCAAAATATGCTAATGTTTTGATCCTTCGACGGGGACCGCAAACCATGCAAGCGACCGCCATTGCTTTTGACCGCTTCAAGCCACTGCAGGACGAAGACTGCGGGGAACGGATCGTCGCCGCGAAGGCCGCGCTCGGCAAGCGCGCGGTGATTCTCGGCCACCACTACCAGCGCGCCGACGTCTACAGGCATGCCGACTTGACCGGCGACTCGCTCAAGCTGTCCAAGCTCGCTGCGCAAGCCGCTGCCGATTTCATCGTATTTTGCGGCGTGCATTTCATGGCCGAGGTCGCCGACATTCTGTCCAAGCCCGAGCAGGCCGTGATCCTGCCCGACATGAACGCGGGGTGTTCGATGGCGGACATGGCCAACCTCGCCAAAGTCGAGCGCGCGTGGCGCGAGCTCTCCGCGGTGCTGGATCCCGATCAGGCGATCACCCCGGTCACTTACATCAATTCGGCAGCCGATCTCAAAGCGTTTTGCGGCGAGCACGGCGGGATCGTCTGCACCTCGAGCAACGCCAAGCAGATCCTCGAGTGGTCGTTCGCGCGGCGCGAGAAGGTATTGTTCTTCCCCGACCAGCACCTCGGCCGCTGGAGCGGCTACATGATCGGCATCCCGCCCGACGAGATGGTGGTGTGGGATTTCGACGAGCCGCTCGGTGGGCTCACGCCGGAGCAGATCAGGAAAGCGAGGATCCTGCTGTGGAAAGGGCACTGCTCGGTGCATCAGATGTTCCAGGCGCAGCACGTGCTGAACTTCCGCAGCCAGTATCCGGAAGGCCTCGTGATTTCGCATCCCGAATGCAATTTCGAGGTTTGCAAACTCTCGGATTACGTCGGCTCGACCGATTTCATCATCAAGACCATCGCCGAATCGAAGCCGAATACGCGTTGGTTGGTCGGCACCGAGTTGAACCTCGTCAACCGTATCGCCGAAGAGTTCAAACCGCAGGGCAAGATCGTCAAGTTCATGGCGCCGACCGTATGCATGTGTTCGACCATGGCGCGCATCGACCCGCAGCACCTGGCGTGGACGCTGGAAAACCTGGTCGAGGGCAGGATCGTCAACCAGATCAGGGTGCCTGCGCGCGACGCGCAACTCGCGCGCACCGCGCTCAGGCGGATGCTCGAAGTCGTTTGATCCGGGCTGCGCTGCCGCGACGAGCGAGCCCGTGCGGCGTGGAGCGTCCATCTTTTTGTGGCGCGCTGCTCGCGTGTCCGTGGCGAGTGCAGACCGGTCCCGCAGCACGGCAACAACAACCCTTCCCCGAACGATGACCAACACGCTGAATATCGCCACCTACAACATTCACAAGGGGTTTTCATTTTTCAAGCGCCGGCTGGTGATCCACGGAGTGCGCGAGCACTTGCGGTCGCTGAACGCCGACGTGGTGTTCCTGCAGGAAGTGCAGGGCGTTCACTTGCGGCATGCGCGTCGCCTGACCAACTGGCCGGAACAACCACAATACGAGTTTCTTGCCGACGCGATCTGGACTGATTTCGCTTACGGCAAGAATGCGGCCTACGATGCCGGCCACCACGGCAATGCGATCCTGAGCCGGTTTCCGATCGCGCGCTGGGATAACGAGGACATTTCGGAACACCGCTTCGAGAGCCGCGGACTGCTGCATTGCGAGATCGAGTTGCCCGGGTGGGATACGACGCTGCACTGCGTGTGCGTCCATCTGGGCCTGCTGGCACGGCACCGCAACCTGCAGCTGCGTGCGTTGCGGGAGCGCATCGAGCGGTTGGTGCCGGGCGACGCGCCGCTGATCATCGCCGGTGACTTCAACGACTGGCGCCGCCACGCGCATCGGGAGCTGGCGGAGCCGTTGCGGCTCAAGGAGGTGTTCGAGCACACCCGCGGCCGCCCGGCGCGCAGTTTCCCGGCGGCACTCCCGGTATTCCAGCTCGACCGCATTTACGTGCGCGGCTTCAACGTCAGGCAGGCGCGAGTGCACCATGGCCATCCGTGGGCGCTCGTATCGGACCACGCGGCGTTGACCTCGACCATCGTCAGGGTATGAGCGAATTCGTCTCCGGCAACCGCATCACGCTGCTGCGCACCGGCACGGAATATTTTCCGGCGCTGGAAGCGGCGTGCGATGCGGCCGCGCACGAGATCTATCTCGAGACCTACATTTTCGAGGACGACCGCACCGGCCGCCGCATTGCGCAGGCGCTGATGCGCGCAGCGCGGCGGAGCGTCACCATCCATGTGCTGATCGACGGGTTCGGCTCCAAGGATTTCAGTGCTGAGTTGCTGCAGGAAATGCAGGACAGCGGCGTGCGCGTGCTCAAGTATCGTCCCGACGTCTCACCGTGGACGCTGCGCCGCGAGCGGCTGCGGAGAATGCATCGCAAGATCGCGGTGATCGATGCCAGGGTCGCATTCGTCGGCGGCATCAACATCATCGACGACATGCATACGCCGCGGCAGAAACCCCCGCGCTTCGATTATGCGGTGCGCGTCGAAGGCCCGCTGCTGGCCGAAATCTACCCGGTGGTGACGCGGCTGTGGATACTGGTGATGTGGACGCAGTTGCGCGAGCGCTGGCCGCAGCGCCCGGTCATATCGGTCCACGCTGTGCGCTGCGGCGCGCAGCGCTCGGCATTCGTGATCCGCGACAACCTGGGCCATCGCAGGGACATCGAGAATGCCTATCTCGATGCGATCGCGCGCGCAAAAACCGAGATCCTGATCGCCAGCGCCTATTTTTTTCCGGGACTGAGCTTTCGCCGCGCGCTGGTCGAGGCCACGGCACGCGGCGTGCGCGTGGTGCTGTTGCTGCAGGGGCGAGTCGAGTACCGGCTGCTGCATTACGCCGCGCGCGCGCTGTACGGCAGTTTTCTCGCCGCCGGTATCGAGATCCATGAGTATCGCCGCAGCTTCATGCACGCCAAAGTGGCAGTGATCGACGAACGCTGGTCGACCGTCGGCTCCTCGAACATCGATCCGATGAGCCTGCTGCTCGCGCGCGAAGCCAATGTCGTGATCGACGACGCCGGCTTTGCGCGGGAACTCAAGACGAGCCTGACTGATGCGATGGAAAAAGGCTCACACCAGGTGCATCGCGCCAGCTGGAAAAGGCAACCGTTGCAGGCGCGTGTGCTGAACTGGGTCTGCTACGAGCTGGTGCGGTTTTTGACCGGCTGGTCGTCGTACGGCCGCGCGCGCGAGTTCAGATAGCCGGCAAGGCGGGCGGCGTGAGCTCGCGCCTTACTCTAGCAGCGTGAGGCAAAGCCCCGTTCGCACCGAGCGTAGCGCGCGAGCGCGGAGTCGAAGTGTGAACCACCCGCTGACTTCTTGGCCATTCGTATTTCGACTCCACTGCGCTACGCTCAATACGAACGGTTTGCGGAGTTTGGCATCAAGCTCTAGTAGCGGTACGAGTAGCCGGCGCTGTTTGCTGCCGCGCCGCTTTCGACGCCGCTCATGGGCATGGTGTCGCGGCCTGAGTCGGATACGCCGCTGTCGATCACGCCGACGCCGACCTTGACCGTCCTGCCCGGGTTGTAGGGCAGCGTGGTCTTCACATCGCGGCCGTTGTAGCGGTAGACCACGTCGTAGCCTCTGATCACCTCGCGCGATGATTCGATCGTGCGGCAGCGCTGCGCCGCCGTTCCTGCTTGCTGGGTGGCGACGCGGTCGCCGATCATCGCGCCGGCGATCGTTCCGGCGGCCGTGGTTGCACCTTTGCCGGCACCGTTGCCGACCTGGTTGCCCAGCAGCCCACCCGCCACGGCGCCTACTGCGGCACCGGTATAGGAGCGGTTGGCATCCGGATTGGCGGCATAATCGCCCGCCATGGCGCCGACGCCGGCGCCGACGGCGGTGGCAACATCGCGGCCACTGCCGTGGCCAACCTGGCGGCCCAGCAGCGCGCCGGCGAGCCCGCCCAGTATCGGCGCCGCAATGCTCCGTTGTTGCTGTTTTTGCGACGTAGTTTCGTTATAACATTCCTGGCGTGGTT